>JAYYQC010000019.1:0-12010 GCA_036128675.1 Myxococcota bacterium
ACGACATCCTCCTCGATTGCGTCCCCATCAAGCTCTGGTCGCTCGAAATACTCCAACCAATGCGCGACCACCGCATCGAGGCGTTTCCCCTTTGTTCCGCGACACATGTCATCGGTCAAAGCGATCCCATACTTGGCAAAAACCTGGATTTCGGCTTTCCGCCACAGGGGCTCAGAGTCCACGAGGACCCCATCCATGTCGAAGAGTATTGCGCTAAGCTTCACGGTCATCTTTGTGCTCCAAACGCTTGAAAGTTACTCGGATTCCCTACACCATGACGCAATGCACTGCGATGAGTCCAACGCACTTAATCATCGGCTCGTACCATGAGTAAGCGCGTTAACATGTCGGAAAAGTGGGTCACCTATCCTCATGGGCCCCTTGAGAAGCTCGCAGATAACCTGTGGGTTGTCGAAGGCGAGCTGCCGCATATGCCAATTGGACGAAAAATGACGGTGATTAGGAAATCCACCGGCTCTCTGGTCCTTCACAGTCCAATTGCACTCGACGATAAAGGTATGCGAGACCTCGAAGCCCTTGGCGAAATCGAAGTGCTCCTTGTTCCCAACGGTTGGCACCGCATCGACCTCGCACGGTACGCGAAACGCTATCCTTCGGCGTCTATTTATGCGCCTAACGGTGCGGTTCCAAAGGTCGAAGAGATCGCGAAACTAACCGGAACCTACGATACTTTTCCGCGCGATGCTGCGATCGAACTGGAGACACTGCGGGGGGTTGGAGAAGCCGAGGGTGTCGTCAAAGTAAGCTCGCATGATGGCTCAACCCTGATCTTCAATGACTGTATCTTTAACCTTGAACATTTCCCTGGGATTTTCGGTACGGTCTATCGGTTTCTTGGCTCAACCGGTGGCCCCAAAGTAACGCGGATCTTCAGGATGATGGCAGCCAAGTCGAAGAATGAACTCTACGCCCACCTCGCAGAACTCAGTAGCCACCCATCGCTCAAGCGGATCATCATGTCTCACGGTAAGCGCATCGACGACAAAGCCAGCGATGTCTTGAGAGAAATTGCGGGCGGTCGCTGAGAGGCATTAGCCGGGATACCCTTCTCGCGGATGGTCTCGATAGACCTTTTGGTCTTTGAGACGGCGAAGCTTCGCAAACGTGGCAGCGCCTGGCTCCTCAGCGGTGTTTGTCTTTTTGCTACACGCAGCGATCACTGTATCTTCAAACACTCTAATAAAGGGATTTGTAGCGCGCTCTAATCCGATTGTGCTGGGCAAGGTCGAAGCGCCACGCCCACGGATTTTGGCGACCTCGCGTATCCTCGCGGTAAGTGCTTCTGAATCAGCACCAACCCACCACGCAAACCGCATATTGTCTTCGGTATACTCATGCGCACAGCAAACCAACGTATCGGGCTCAAGGGCAGCCAAGCGTTGGAGGCTTTTATGCATCGAACTTGGCGGTCCATCGAAAAGATAACCGCATCCACCACCAAAGAGGGTATCCCCACAGAAGAGCGCCCCACCGATGAGGTAAGAGATATGTCCGTTGATATGACCTTCGGTCAACATGACGTCCACCGGAGTACCAAGGACCTCGATTCGGTCACCATCATCTACCGCCTTGGTAAGCCCAGGTATTGCATCGGCAGTTTTGCGTGCCCCCACCACAGTCATCGCATCCAAACGCCCGGCACGCATCAAGGCATGATTGATACCAATATGATCACCATGCGTATGCGTATTGAGAATGCCAATCAAAGTGAGCCGATGTTCCTCGCAATAACTATCGACCTCACGAATCGCTGGACCATCCACGGCGAAAGTCTGCCCATCGGGGGCGCTGATGAGCCAAATCAGATTATCGGTCGCCGAAGGCACCTGATGAAGCATCAGCTCCGTACCGGGGATCCTTTGTGCCGGGTTCGGAAATTCTACAACGTGCTTACTCATTTTGATTCCATTCCTGGTAACAAAGCATTCTAAATTTCTTCCCAGCACGCCTTTGACTCAACAAAGAGACGCTCCTTTAACTTCAACCCATCGGCCCCTGAATCAAGTAAGCTTACTGGAATATACATCGACGCTTCATCATTTTTCCCCGGCAGTGAAGATCCACAGACTTCACAGAAATGTGTTGCCCAATCATGACCGGGTTTCTCCCACGTCCGAATATGCTCAAGTCCCTCCAGCCAGGTAAACTCAGCCTTAGGGACAATAGTCACGGCAATCCCGCCGCTCCCGGTTGCTTTCCTGCAAATCGAACAATGACAGATGTAGACATCTTGAGGTGCTCTATCAACCTTGAACTTCACTGCACCACAATTACATGAACCGAAAGCTTCACCGAGCATCGCAACGTCCCACTAAAGTTTCCCATCAGCTTAAAGCGGCGCGCCGTACCTGGTCAAAAAGAGGGTTACAGACTCATCTAGAATCCGCTCAACGTCAGAGAGAATCCCCAGCTCCTGAGCGCCGAGCAAGGTAGGCCAAAAGACGCCGTCTTTGATCAAAGCGTGAAACTGCATCGCGGCCAAATCAGGGTCGGACTTTGCTAAAACACCTCGCTTCATCGAGGCCTGAAGATAATCGCTGAGATCCCCAAGCCCCAATGAATTCAGCTCAGCATAAAGCGGCGCAGCAATGGTTGGTTTCATCACCACCTCTGCGATCACCGGACGCAGCCGAGCGATTGTTGGACCATGGGTCAACCGAGAAGCCATCGTCCCAGCAAATCTCCGAAGCTCGGTATCGATCGGGGCATCGTGGTCAAAAAACGTCTCTGACCATCCGGTTAGCTCCTCCCAGAGGGACTTAAGCCAAGTCTGGAAGATCAGTTCTTTCGATGAAAAGTACCGATAAAGCGTGCGAGTAGACACATCTGCCTCGCGCGCAATCGCAGCTGTGGATGTTGAGGCATAACCCAGCTCGGAGAAGAGCTTATCAGCCGCCACTAAGATGTCCTCTCGAATATCTCGCTCACCCACGCTTGAACCTCTTGACAAAAGACATGACGCCACGCATCATCAGGTAAACTACCCAGTTTACCGTAATAGTTCACGCAGAGGAGTGCAAGATGTCACGATCAAACTATCAGACTGTCCTGATCACCGGTGGTGCCGGAGGGCTTGGTAAGCAAATGGCCCGCCAATGGGCGAATCTCGGCGCAACCATCGTATTGTGGGACCGCGACGAAGCAGGACTCGCAGCCGCGCGAGACTTCATCCTCCAAAGCGGAGCCTCTGCAGTACACACGTATACCTGCGACCTTACCGACCGTGATGCAGTTCGCTCAGTTGGCGAGCAGGTGCTTGAAGAGGTCGGACCCATTGATGTGTTGGTGAATAATGCCGGCATCGTCAGTGGAAAGTCGCTCCTTGAAATCAGCGATGAGGAAATCGTTCGGACCTTCGAGGTCAACAGTCTCGCCCTCTTTTGGACGTCACGGGTTTTTCTCCCTGAAATGCTCAAGCGACGAAAAGGTCATATCGTTACCATCGCGTCTTCAGCTGGCCTCGTCGGCGTATCAAAGCTCACCGATTATTGCTCAAGCAAATGGGCCGCGGTTGGTTTTGATGAATCATTGCGGATGGAGCTTCGACAGACTTGTCCAGAAGTAAAGACAACCGTTGTTTGTCCCTTCTTCATTGACACTGGGATGTTCGATGGAGTGAAATCTCGTTTCGAGATGCTTCTGCCGATTCTGAAAGAAGAATCTATGGCTAAGGACATCGTAGAAGGCGTTGAGGCTGGAAAGACGCGAATCGTTTCCCCGGACCTCGTGAAAATCGTACCAATCATGCGCGCTTTGCCAACGTCGGTCTTCGACTGGGTTGCTGACTTCTTAGGTATCAACGTCAGCATGGAGGAGTTCGTAGGCAAGGCAGCCAAATAATGGCTACCCTTGGATCGCTCGAGCTCAAGGTTCGAGGCTATGAGATCGACCGCTGGAAACGGGTCCCGCTAAGCAACCTGCTCCGATTTACGGAACATGCACGGTGGGAATTCGCAATTCGAGATGACTCTCGGATTAAGCGTCTTTTCTCCGACCAAGGCTTTCTCGTGGTGCGTAGCCAATATGGTAGCCTCCTAAATTCGGCTACGCTTGGCGACCGCCTCCGGGTCGACCTTAGAATAAGTCATGTGGGCGGGAGCTCCCTCACCTTTGAACAGCGAGTGACTCAATGCGATGCGGAAGACACTCTCATCGCCCGCGTCTTCGTCGTCACGGTTTACGTCGGCTCAGATAAGCGACCGAAGCGGCTTCCCAACTGGTTTCGCGACGAACATCGTGAACTCGATGCTCCTACCAGGCCCGAAAAGCTGGAAGACCCAGCCGCGGGCTTGGACGGATTTGAGCTTCAGATCCGCAACAGCGATATTGACCTCCTCCAGCATGTGAATCACGCCCGTTACGTGGACTTTCTTCAAGATGCCCGGGCGGAACGCGCGCTCATGGGAAATCTCCGAGGCCCCGGAAGCCATCCCGAGGTGGCGCCTACCGCGTTCTCGATCGAATACTTGCGGGAAGTGAAACCCCATGAACGCCTTGTCGGCTACGCCTGGAATGGCGCCTCGGACAACGACGTCTTTGTAGCCGGACTCGTACCCGGTGAGGACCGTCCTCGCTTCCGCGGATGCCTGGAATTCGCGCCGAAGGAGAAACCATCGGGGCAGTCTGATCCCTAAGCCCTTCACAACATCAAGTTTCTGCGCTATGCGCCCGCATTCGAAGAGGGAGGCTGTCGCTAGTCGATGGCTCAGCGTGGAAGGAATAGATAGACATGGATCTGGAAAAGTTTTCAGAAGCTAAGAAAAACGGTACCTTGGAGCAGGAGTTTCTCTCCCACAACCCAGAACTCGACCGATTTATCATCGAAGGCATGCTTGAGCAGCCAGACGTTCTACTCGAAGAATTCGGCAAAGCAGGCGTTGATAAAGCCCTCGTTCTCAGGCGCGCGGCAGATTGTGGCATCAGCGATTCGATCCTCCGTCAAATGAAGCGCGTAGCTGCTGACCTCGCAGGCGAAAAAGGCCAGCGACGCCTCATCGCCCAGGGTGTCCGAGCACGAGGCTGCCTATCATGTGAGCGCGTCTTCCTCTCAACCGGAGCGGGCAATCGTCTCTGCAGCCGCTGCCGCGGAAACGACGCCGGACTCGCCGCGCTTTAGTCGCGTCTTCGACACGCGCCTCGTCATGCCCTGACGCATTTGGTGGTAGCATCCAAGTGGAATCCGGGGCAGGATCTCAGACAAAGATGTCGCACTACACAACATTAGACGATATCGGACCTCTCCTCGATGGGGACCGACGTGCCGTCTCCGCGTTCGTCAGGGTCATGACCCCCATTGTCCAAGCGCGGGCGGCAAAGGCCATGCGAGGTTTCGCTGTCGAGGGGTCTCGGGCTCGCCAAGAGCTCGAAGACATGGTCCAGGATACGTTCCTGGCGCTTTTTGCCAATGAATCGAAGTTACTACGAGGCTGGGATCCCGACCGAGGCCTCTCGTTTCAGAACTTTGTGGGGCTCATCGCTTATCGTCTAGCGCTCTCGAAACTGCGGACTCAGAAGAGCAATCCATTCAATGCGGACCCAACGATGAACGAAGAGCTCGAGCACGGACAAGAACCAGAGCCCGCATTCGATACAGCGCTCGCGCAGCGGGACCTCATGGTTAAAGTCGTCGCTCGAGTACGAGCCAAACTTAGCCCCCTCGGCCTCAGCCTCTTCACAGCGCTCATCCTTGAAGAGAGGGAGATCGAGGATGTCATGATGGAGGAGTCGATGTCACGCGACGCTCTCTACGCGTGGCGTAGCCGTCTCTTGAAAGCAATAAAGCGAGAATATCAATCTTTGTTGTCAGAGTCCGAACTCAATCTGCAAAGTTCTTAACACTGCAAATGACTGCAAAGTGGTGGAGATAGGGATGAAAGATCCAGAGCTACTGAAACTCATTACCGAGGTTGCGCAAGAGCAAGATCGTGCGACCGAGAGCCACGATGCAGAGAGCTGGGACCTTTACGCGCAGGGCAAGCTCGATGATGCAACGTTTGAAAAACTCATGGCCGATACGACCGACGAAGATCCAGAGCTGCTCAAAGAACTCTACCGCCCCATCGATGACGAGCGCGTTGATGCGATGGTTGATGCGGTTTTAGCCGAACTTCCAACCGAAGCGGCGCAAAGTGATGAAGAATCACCGGTGCAAACGTCTAAATCGAGTGTGTGGGACCTCTTCAGGGTTTGGCAGCTCATTCCAGTTGGTGCAGCCGCTGCCATTCTCTTCGCTTTGGTCCCTTCTGCTCTTCCCCCTCCTGTATTTCAGCTCGAAGTAGCCGGGCAAAACGCCCAAGTCCGCGGTGAGGCCGGCAAGACCATGAAATTCGCTGTTGGTAATACGATGGTCCTTACCCTGCGACCCGAGAGTCCAGTCGAGATTGACGTATTCGCCGCAGCCTCTCTAAAACTTGAAAGTGGCCGTACCCACCCGATCGACGCGCGCGTAGAGGTCTCCTCCACCGGAGCGATTCAGCTAACTTGGACTGTGGATATCTCGGACATTGAAGAGCGTCCAACCGGGCTGATTGTTGCCGTATCCACCGAAACTTCTATGCTGACAAAGTCGCTCAAAGCTCAAAGAAAGAGCGAGAAAGTCTCGGTTTTCGAGCAACCACTCGAGATTAGCTCTGCGCCTTGATCAATCGATGCGCCATCGCTCGATTCGCGCGGTGTAAGAATTTCACCTCACTGATGACTTCATGCAAGTCTCGGTCAGATTCGATCACCAGTGCAAGGGGCGCATCGGTCCAACCGAGTAGTCCCCAATATCTCTTAACGCCGCCTTCTTCGCTTATACCGATCGAGACACCCTCAACCGGAGCCTCGTCAATCATCGAAACAATCTCTGCGGAGACACCATCATCGACGCTGATCGTTCCAACCTTCTGCCACCCCTCGTTCCAGCTCAACCATTGGAACGACAACGTATCGAAGTGACGCGCGAGGACCTCTAAATGGGCATCTGCTAAGATATCGGCGCTATCCTCGGTGAGCGCTACTATCTCCGCAATCTTGAAGATTGCCTTGAACCAAACGCCATCTCGTTCCAATGACCCCGATGAATAATCATGGTAGCTCGCGACTTGCCGAGGTCCAAAGAGGTCTTGGTCCTGGTATACGATGATATCCTTCGACGTCCTATCAACCGCAGATTGAGCCGCAACTGTAGCCTCTTCCAGAAGGACATCCATCGTCTTGACGGCATCCGGATTTGAGACACTCACGCCGCACTTTAGGATGAGTGGAAGATAGTCTTCGAGTTCGACCGCGTTGCTCACAGCCTGAAGTAGTCGCTTGCCGACCAAGAGACCTTCATGCGCAGTTGAGTCGAGTAGGAGCACCGCGAAACTGCAATAGCCGACTCGGGCAACATAATCTGAGCTCCTCGCGCCCACCTCAAGTTCGCGGGCGGCATCTATGACATGCTCGACCCGAATAGACTCCAGTGCCTTCGCAGTGCCGCCGTCCTCCGGACAGAGCAACAATAAGGCGATCGGTGAATTAGCCTGAGACGACCAAGCGGCAATCTGTCCGTAGTGTCGTCGTAGCTCGGCGAGGCCCGGTAAACCGGTAAGGGGATCGCGCTGTGCTGCATCCGCTTTGAGAAGAAATGCTCCAAGTTGTGCGATATAATTGAGTTCTTTGTCGTATTTGGAATCCCGAAGCGAAGCCATAAACTCAGCGCTGGCTTCCTCCGACTCAAATGCCGCCCCGATGAAAGCACCGGCCCTCAGCAGGAGCTCACGCTGCGTTTCCGGTTTCGAGCGCCGCTCGTGAACGGCGTCCGTAAGTCGGCCCGACTGAAACGCCATGATGAGCGAGTGCGGCTCACGCCCTCGCAAGACTAAGACGGGGCTCTGCCCTTTGGGCCCATCGATCATGGCCGCGACTTCGTGCTGCCCCCGGACAATCGTCGCCACCAAAGAAGCCATGCGGGAGGCCGAGCTAAGCTCGGAGACCCTCTTGGCCTCACCCACCGAGCTCATCAGCGCCCGACGCGATGCCTGACCGTGTGATGGAAAGAAGCTAACGACAGCTTCAGCGCCGATCTGGGCCCGAAGCGTCTCAACCAATGGCGTTAAGAACTCTTGCGACTGCATTCACATTCCCCCGTCGATAATTGTAAGACAATTTCAAGTCTCAAGCGACCGTAAATCGTCGTGTGCGTTTCGACTCACGGGTAGTTGAGCTTTGCCTCATTCCTGCGTAATTTCCCGCGGATGAAAATCTCACGCAGTCCCCAATTTCCTCAGATAGTACTCACCCTTGCGGCCCTATGCCTCGCCCAAAGCTGTGGTGATGATATCTTAGTCGCCCCTTCAGGTGAGACGCCCCCTCCTGCGACTGAGACACCAAGCACACCCCCACCCGGTGATTGCTCGACTCCCGAACCACTCTCCTTTGAGGTCAGCAGTGAGACGCCTGCTGAACTTCTACTCGTTGTCGACCGCTCTGGAAGCATGACGGAGTCGGGCCAATGGATGGAACTTCAACGCTCGCTTGAAGAGCTCCTCCAGTCTTACGACGATTCGATCGCTTTTGGATTGCTCCTATTCCCTGCGGTAGGCTTCAACGCATGTGGCGTAAGCGATGTAAGCGTAAGTCCCTCACTGAGGAGTGGAACCCAAATACTCGACCTTATTGACCGCTCGACTCCGCTTGGGGGAACCCCAACCGCGGAAGCCCTCATGAAGGCGAAGAGTCACCTCGAAACGCTTCCCTCAAACCGCAAAGCTGTCATTTTGGCCACCGACGGCGGTCCGGGCTGCAACGACAGCCTCGATTGGTCGACCTGTGAGTGTATCGAAGGCAGCATGTGCACCGGCTTCGCGGCAAACTGTCTAGACGATGTCCGGACACTCAATGCGGTAAATTTACTCAGACAGGCCTCTCTGCCCACCTATGTCGTTGGTATTCCAGGCTCTGAGAGCGTCGACGACCTCCTCGATCGCATGGCGATCGCTGGGGGAACCGATCAAAACGGGGAGCATCTAGCCGTTAATGCCTCGCTAAGCCTTGCCGATGCATTCGCAGAGATCGCCGTGAACTGGTCACCTTGTAACTACCCACTTCCCCCAGACGTAGAGATCGCTCAAGTCACCATCGATGGTCGTGAGGTTATCGAAAGTGCTCAAGGCTACACCCTCTCCGACAATGGGCAGACCCTGGCCTTCGGCGAGACCGCGTGTGAACTTCTCCGCGATTCCGAGAACCACCAAGTCGTTATTGAGTTTGTGTGTCGCTAATAACGCTCTGATCCCGCGGGATCCCTCGACCATTGCGCCAATTCAGAGTAAGACCCCCCAGGTCGAAGTGCCCGGATCCACCGAGGCGAAGCCCTGAGAACTTAAGCGGAGACGTTGATGAAGACCGATACACCTCAGACCATCTATCTCAAAGATTACCGACAACCCCCTTATCGGATTCTGGAGACCGCACTTACGTTTCATCTGGGTGATGACGAAACGCTTGTTCAAGGTCGCTTTCAAGTAGAGCGTACGTCGGACGAGGTGGCCGGCGAGCCGCTTGAGCTCGATGGTGCCGAGCTCGAGCTTCGGAGCATTCACATCGACGGCGAAGATGTTGATCATGCGCGCCTTACGTTTGGGCCCGAGACACTCACTGTGGCGGATGTGCCCGCGAAATTCGAACTGACAACCACCGTCGCGATTAACCCGGAAAAAAATACCAGCCTCGAAGGACTCTACCGTTCTTCAACCATGTTCTGCACCCAATGCGAGGCTCAAGGTTTTCGTAAAATCACCTACTATATCGACCGGCCTGACAACCTGGCTCGTTTTACGACAACGATCATCGCCGACGATAAGAAATTTCCAATCGCGCTCTCAAACGGCAATCATGTAAGCACCAGAAAATTAGAAAATGGTCTCACCGAAACGGTCTGGGAAGACCCATTTCTGAAGCCAAGTTATCTCTTCGCACTCGTTGCGGGCGATTTGGAGTGTGTTGACGACACCTATACGACCCAGAGTGGTCGTGTCGTCGCACTCAAGATCTACGTCGAGAAACAGAACGTGGACAAGTGCGACCATGCGATGCTCTCTCTCAAACAAGCGATGGCGTGGGATGAAGAGCGCTTCGGCCTAGAATATGACCTCGACATCTACATGATCGTAGCAGTCAACGACTTCAACTTCGGCGCAATGGAAAACAAAGGCCTGAATATTTTCAATTCGAAATATGTCCTGGCCCGTATAGACACAGCCACCGATACCGATTTCGAAGGCATCCAGGGAGTTGTAGGCCACGAATATTTCCACAACTGGACCGGGAACCGCGTAACTTGTCGAGATTGGTTCCAACTGAGTCTCAAAGAAGGCCTCACTGTCTTCCGAGACCAAGAATTCAGCGCGGACCTGAACTCGAGGGCAATCAAGCGGATCGACGATGTGAATCAGCTTCGGACTTTCCAGTTCCCAGAAGACGCCGGGCCGATGAGCCATCCGATACGTCCGTCGTCCTACATTGAGATCAATAATTTCTACACCGTAACCATTTACGAAAAGGGAGCAGAAGTTATTCGAATGCTCCATACCATCCTTGGAGAAACGGGCTTTCAAAAGGGGGTAAAGCTCTACTTTGAGCGTCATGATGGTCAAGCCGCCACGACCGACGACTGGCTCAACGCAATGGAAGATGCGAATGATGTCAAGCTGACACAGTTTCAGAACTGGTATAAGCAATCCGGTACGCCTGAGGTTTTTGCGCATTGGACCCGTTCACAAGACGATAAGACCTGGAGTTTAACCCTTCGACAGTCTTGTCCCGCAACACCGGGGCAACAAGAGAAGGATAACTTCGTTATACCAGTACGATTTGCGCTTTTTGATCTCGCAGGCACCAAAGTAGACCTATCCATTGATGGGCGACCACTGGGTACCGAAACCACCCTGATGTTGACCCAAGAGGAACAAACCTGGGTCTTCGAAAACGTAAGCTCGAACGTGACACCATCGATTCTTCGAGACTTCTCAGCCCCCATCCGACTGGATGCTCCTTGGGCGGGACAAGACCTGGCTCATCTTGTTGCCTACGACGACGATGGTTTCTCATGTTGGGAAGCAGCACAGACACTAATGCGTCGTTCTATCCTCAACAGAGTCGCCAACCCAACTTCGAACATACTCGATGAAACTCTCGCTAATGCATTAGAAAAGCTACTTAAAAAAGAGCTCGACCCAGCCTTGCGTGCTGCAGTGGTCACGCTACCAAGCATCACCATCCTTGGCGACCAGATGGAAGTTATCGACATCGATGCCCTCCGTGAAAGCCGGCGCGCAATGCGTGAAGCGCTTGCTTCTCGACTTAAAGCGACCTTTGAAAAGCTTTACGAGTCGCATTTCTCAACCGCCGAGTATGAGTTTAAAGCTTCTGAAGTTGCTCGACGTCGGTTGGCAAACACATCACTGTCTTACTTAGTGGCATCCGGTGACCCTAAATGGACAGAACAGGCATCGACTCAAATTAAAAATGCCTCCAATATGACCGATGTCATGGCGGCCATGAAGGCACTCTCTCTCACCGGCAGTGACGCCTTCGAGACCGAGCTCAAAGACTTTTATTCGAAATGGGAATCTGAACAATTGGTCATCGACAAATGGTTCGGCCTTCAAGCCACTGCGGATACTGACGATGTTCTTGAGCGTGTCAATGCGCTACGTCAACATCCGGCGTTTAATCGTCGGAATCCGAACCGTGTCCGCTCATTGCTCTCTGCGTTGACTCTTATGAATCCGGCAGCCTTCCATGACAAGAGCGGAAAAGGCTACGCAATTGTTGCAGATGAGGTCTTGGCACTTAATGAGATCAACCCTCAAGTCGCAGCGCGGCTGGTCAGGGCATTCCTATCTTGGCAGCGCTATGACACCGGACGCCAAACACTCATCAAAGAAAACCTAGAGCGTATCATTGCCGCACCCAATCTTTCTAAAGATGTGTATGAAGTCGCATCGAAGAGCCTTGCGGC
>JAYYQC010000020.1:0-10000 GCA_036128675.1 Myxococcota bacterium
ATTGCAGCCCAAGCCCCCACAGGACCAGCCTTCGCTGAATTGCATGACGGTCGCTGGAGAGAAGGTATGCGATCAAGAGAAACACAATCAGTCCGAGCCCGCTGCGAAGCCTTGTTCCCAGCGATGTAGGCGCAGAGGAAGAAGTCTGGGTATTTGTTGGCGTATCGGTGATCACAACGCCGAGAATTTCCAGTTCGCTATACCAACGCGCGGCATTCGATGGATCGGCTTGTGTCAATCCTCGGAGCGCCTGGATCAACAGCGCTTCGTCATCGCTGCCAATTGCAAGCCGCCGCTGGAGCTCCAGCGCTTCGTTTTGCGTTGGGCTTGCAAGAAGCACCCGTCGAATCAGATTTTTTGCCTCGGTGTATTGGCCTAGGTCAAAGAGCTTCGCACTTTTCTGAAGATCTCCCGCGATGTCCGTTGATGGTTCGACCTGGGATGGAAGACCGGCGTCGGTAAGCGTTTCGTTTGAAACTGTGAGATCCGCTTCGCTAGGTTGAGCGACTGTGCTTGGAGTTTGACCGTATGCGTCAAATGCGGTTGTGCCACAAATTAGGAGGAGAGCCAGGGCGATCGAGTACGAAAGAGAGTTGCGTAACACTTAATTTCTCCAAAGCTGCGTAAATCCGTCTGTTGGGGCTAGCACGTTGGACAGATGTTTCCTAGAACTCTCGGTTCGAAGTTCTTCAGAAATGAAGTGAAGGAGATAGGATGAACATCGATCATATTCGCGAAGCAGCGTCAGTTATTCAAGAACGCTTAGGAGGCTCCGCGACGTTAGGGATTGTTTTGGGATCTGGTCTGGGAGCCTTGGCCGATGAGGTGAGTGACCCCGTGCATATCCCTTATGAGGAAATTCCACATTTCCCAACAAGTAGTGTGGTGGGGCATGCCGGAAGGCTTGTCGCTGGCAAACTCGAAGGTGTCTCGGTCATTATGATGCAGGGGCGTGTGCACGCTTACGAAGGCTATGAGCGAGAGCAGGTCGTCTTTCCGGTTCGCGTCTTACACGCTTTAGGCGTCCGAGATCTCATTATTACCAATGCTGCAGGTGCACTGAATCCCGAGTTTCGACCTGGTCAAATCATGCTGATTGAAGACCACATTAATTTCACTGGAATGAATCCGTTGGTGGGTAAAAATCACGACGACCTCGGACCCCGGTTTCCCGATATGAGCGATGCATACGGCAAGCAACGTCGGGTGATTGTGGAAACGTTGGCTGAAAAGCTCGGAGTAAAACTTCAGCGTGGAGTTTACGCCGGTGTGATGGGGCCCTCTTACGAGACACCCGCAGAAGTACGGATGCTTCACCGTCTAGGAGGTGATGCAGTAGGTATGTCGACTGTTGCTGAAGTGATTGCCGCCAGCCATGCCGGTATGAATGTCACCGGGATGAGTGTCATCACCAATATGGGTGCTGGTCTTTCTGAGACTGCGCTAAGCCACGAGGAGGTGACAGAGGCGGGACTAGCGGTTCGCGATGAGTTGGTGAAGCTCGTAAAGGCCGTTGTGGTTGCATCCCAAAGTTGGTGATGTCCTCTTAAGCTTGGAGCCCTTCTTCTTCTAGAAGCTCTTCCCATTGCCGGACAGACTTTTCGCGGCGTGGTGAACGCGCGTTGGGGTCGAATCCAAAGGTTTTACCCTGGTGGAGGCGGCCTAGTTCATCGATTGCCACCTGGCGTAGTCTCGCATCACGCGACCGCAGAGCGCGAACTAACCAGACCGAGCGTGGTGCATGGCCATGGTTTACCCACCACGCTTTCCAAGCCTCTATATCTGCGCCGAAATGATGTCCGGTGATAAGCGCCATAAATGACTGTGCGGCTCTGGCGACCATTGGGTCATCTGATGCGCAAAGGTTTACTACGTGTGTTACACCCCGTAGCTCCCGTAGTTGTCCTAAGATGTGAATAGTCGCCACTTGGTTTGCTGGGACTGGAAGCTTCAGGCGTTCCTCGAAAATTGAAATAATGTCGCTGTAGCCAGGTTTGTCGCGAGATGCGTCGAGGCAGTTGAGTGCAGCACGTCGGATTTTCCTCTCACGGTCGAAGAGTCTACGCGCTACAAGTCTCAAATCGAAGTCTAACTGGGCCGCGTATTCTGCAAAGAATTGTGTGGCAAAATATCGGGTTACCATTGCATTAGATTCGAGAAAGCCTTGCACGACCTCGCTCGCGCGTCCTGGATTATTTGAAACGAGTGCCAATATACCGGAATAAGACTTTAGGGGCTTCGTTTCTGAGTTTTCGGAGATAGGGTCTACGTGGACACTACCCGGAAAATTATCCCGCAAAAATCCATCAAATGTCGCCTGTGTCGCACGGGCAATCATTTGCGTACCTTCTTCCCATAGTTCTGGATTATTGCTCGTCAGTAGTCCGAGTACTTTACCTAAGTCTGGCTCGCTCGATGGGGGTTCTGAGAAAGTCTGCGGGACCACGAGCTGGGAAATCAGCGTCGCATCGTCGTCAACCGTCTTCACCTCGGGATCCAATGAGGCTCTCTGCTCTGCGGCTTCCTCACCACTACGATAACGTCCGAGCGCGATATCGAGGGCGAGCTTTTCGACTTCGGGTAGACCGCCATCCACCGAAAAGACATAGACTGAAAGATCCGCAACCTCGGAGGCGTAGGCGATCCAATCTCCCGCTCGGAACTTGAGTGTTTCACCGAGCGCGCTCTGGTTGAGTTCTTCTGCGCTCAAGCTTTTGGGCTCGTTGTCTAAGGGAAGCCAGGGCAGTGACATTGATGGGATCACCGTCGGACTTTCATCACTTTGAGTGCTCATGGCTGAGATGACCAATTCGTCTCCTCGCCGCTCCCCAATGGCCCAAAACGCAATGGTTGTTCGAGTTTCAGATGAACTTGCCGGCGTAGCTGACCCTTCGTCTACCTCATTAAGTCCAAGTTCTTCGAGTTCCTTTTCGGCCTTTTGAGTTTCTTGAACTTTGGCTTCAAGCTCTTCGATGATCGAGGCCCATCGAGGTCGTGGTGGTTTTCCATAGAGATGCTCTAGACCGGCATGAAATCCAGTCTCGCTTGTCACGTGGAATTCCAATTCTCGGTTTAGCCGATGTCGGAGCTGGGTGCTGAGACGCTCTAGGAGAGGTTGATAGCAGACAAGGACGGCTTTTTCTTCACTGAGTTCGACGGGAAAGACTCGAAAGGTTTCGGCCACATGTCTTGGGAATTGTTGGGCGAGCTCCTGGGGAATTTCTCGTATCTCTGCATAGGTTGTCGTGGGAAGTTCCAGCACCCGGCTCATCCAGGACACAATAATCTCTTCGCTCAGACCATTCTCGAAAAGCGCCGTGTCTAGGGCTCCGCCACGTTGGCGGCGGACCTCAAGTGCATTTTGGATAGTGTCGTCATCTACGCCAAAGTCATCGACAAGGACTTGGGTGTTATCATTGATCGATCGTGTCATATTGATTGTCGTCTACATACCCTGCGAGAGAACAAACGGCATTACCACGGTTAATGGCGTACCGTTAAATCTTGGGAACTTCCAGGTCTTGATTCTCTTGATCGTACAACTCTCCATTTTTGTTCCTCGGTGGGCCGATGTAGCAATGGATACGTCGCTGACTGAACCTGTCGGTCTGATTTCAATTTGAACTTCCATGCGACCTTTGAGTCTTTCTTTCGCTCGTGAGCTTTCCGCGATGCACATGCCGATCGACGCACTATTACTTTGTAGCACTTCATAAAGCGCCTCTGAGCTCAGTCCATCTGGTAGGTTAGGCATTCGGATCTCTTCTGGTGGAACCAGCTTCACGCTGGCCTTTCTCTTGCGTTTGTCACCAAAAACACTCATCGCCATTTTACGCTGCGATTCAGTAAGGTTTGAATCGCTCTTATCTTCGATGCCCCGGCTTTCCTCGACACGCTCTACCTTCGTTGCTTTTCTTACTCCGGTTGGCTTTGCTGGCTTACGGTTGAGCCCGAGAAGTTTTTCACGCAGTCGCTTTCTTTCTAACTCGAGACGCTTTCGCTCCTCGGGTGAGAGTTCTTTGTCCTGAAGCTTAGCCTCAACGCGCTGCTCTGCTCGGCCAACATTGGGATCTTCAAGTCCGGTGTAATCATACAAGAGACCGAAACCGGGGATGGTATAGATTCCGAAGAGGTCAAGCATGATGATTGACGTCAATATGGTACCTACGATCGATGAGATTATCGCTGCGCGCTTACGTTTACGTTGCCGATCAAAAACACCCGCGGTCGCCATGAAGACCCGCGTTGCCTCGCCCGCGGGAGCGTTGATGTATTCTTTGTCCGGGTTAGCCGCGTTACTCGTTGAACCGCGAACCAGCTTACCTGCAGCACCACCTGCCAATGATGAGACAAAGCCATCCCGACTCATAGATTCTCCGGTCGGTGCGCCCGAGAGTGCGGAGAGAGCGGAGAATGAATCTGAGGTCTGTCGATTGTCGTTGGCTGGTTCTTCTTCTGGAATATTTACAGCATTGAACGGAGTCTGAGATGTTTCTACGGATGGGGTCGAAGCTAAGATCGATTCAAGTTGATTTCGGTCCATCGCGAGCGTTGCGTCTCCACCATCAACCAGCTGACTGGCAGCGAATGACTCTTGGGTTTCAATCGGTGGGGTCTCGATCGCTGCCGGCGTATTCTCAGTCTCTGGTTCAGGGTCGGCTTCGGGCACGGATGAACCAACCTGCGCTTCGGTTTCTTTTTCTTGCGGTGCCGGGGCCTCGTCATTGGGCTTCTCTGGGGCACCGCTCTCGGGATAGGTCGCCTCGATTGGGGTAACAATGCGCCATGATGCATCGCCGACTTCGCTGGCGAGAGCCTGAAAGTTTTCGATCGATTCAAGCCGAAGCCACTCTGGCATGCCTTCACGCCATGCATAGCTACGCCGATCGATTTCGCGTCGCTTCAAGCGCTCTTCGACTTCTGCTTCGCTCATTGGACCCACTTGTTTCCCAGCGATGATTAAGAACCAGTCGACCGCTTCGGGTGGAGGCGGTGCAGGTGGTCCGTCGCTTTGAACAATGTCATCGCTCACCAGGAAATTTTCCTCTTTCCGACGGAGTCGAATCACGAATTCACAGGACTTGCACTTAAAGCGGAGGGTCTTGGCTGAGGGTAGCTTGGAGTCGTCGACAGAGTATCGAGCTTTGCATTGGGGGCATGAAAATTTCACAGCAAGTTCACCAAATGTTGTTTGATTGATTGACCAGTTTCTTCGTTCGGTGCGGAAAATAGAGCGCGCTCCCACATTTCCATCGCTTTACGTTTAAAGCCTTGGGTTTCGTAGAGTAAGGCGAGGTTTCGCGCAGCCGCATGCATCGTTGGTTCAAGCTCGACGGCTTTCTCATAGTAGTACATCGCCTCGAACTCTTGCTTATTGCGATGAAGTACCTGCCCCAAGGCATACTTAACCCGTGAGCTAAAAGGTTCGAGCTCTTCAGCCCGCTCAAGTTCGGTCCTAGCTTTGCCGTAATCCTCGGCGCGGTAGGCTTCGACAGCGGCTTTAAAGTGGACTTCCGCATTCTCTTGCTCCGGCGTAGGGGGCGGAGCGACCCGCGTGGTTAGCTGCTGAATGCGCTGTCGTAATTCTGAAACCCGGAAGGGCTTTTCGAGAAAGTCGTCGACTTGGTAGGTCGACTTAATATCTTCTGCGATGCGCCATCCCTTATACATCGCTGAGACCATTAGGATCGGGACGGAAGCAAAGCGTGGTGTACTTTTCAGTTTGCGACAGATTTCAAAGCCATGAACACCCGGCAACATTGCGTCGACGACAAGTAAACTCGGGACCTCATTCTTGAGAACTGCCAGAGCGTCACGTCCAGTCGACATCGGTGTTGCTCTGAGTCCAAGACTCTCAGCGGTTGTTGCGATGAGCTGGGCGATATCGCGGTCGTCTTCAATGATAAGGACGTGCTGGGCTTGGCTACTTGGCCCAGCGAGAGGGACTTTGCCTTCCTGTGGCAGGATCTTCGGAAAGCTTGACTCATCGGTGGGGGCATCATCAAGTAGCGGGCTGACTACGCAAGGTTCAGCTTCGAGGCTATCCTCGAGTACGGGAGAGGGTGCGTCTGCGATCGCGAGAGGTAGATCGTCTGCACGCTGTCCTCGCCAAGTATTGTCGGTAGAAGAGAATGCCGATTCGAGAGCATCTAAGATTTGGCTGTGCAACGCGGCGTAGGGGCGAACTTCTAGTCCGGTAAGTGTACCAATTTGATTAAGCAGATGTCTACTTCCTGGGTCCACGGTTGCTACAATAACAACCCGGTCTCGGATAGCGACTGGAATACTCTGTAGCGATGTCGCAATGTGGTATGGTATCGAGTGGATAACTGAGCGAGGTACGGTCACGATGTCGAGGTCGATGGTCGGGTACCCGGTGAAACGCGAGAGGGCATCGAGCGCGGTTTTTTGGTCGATAAACCTCTCTCGTATCGCTTGCGAAAGAAAGCGGAGTCGCGTGCGTTGGCGTTCGCGTTCAATGACTTCGACGGTATCCGGGTCCAAGAGGCCTTCTTGGACGAGCCAATCACCAATTCTGGAGTTTTTTCGCGTCATTACCCTATCTCTAATTACCTGCAGGCCCAGGTCATACCATAGAGCCTAGTAGGGTACATTGTCCACCGGGCGGCGACGGGTTCGCTGTGTCGCGGATGGTCGCGGAATAAAGCTTTGATACATGGTAGATGCATCTTTGGCGAGACGTGATGCTTGAGCCGTGAAGCAGTCCAATTCGATGATAAAAACTTCATTTTCTCGGACAACATAGGTTGTTTCGACGGTTCGTGGATATGCTTGGTTTCCCTGGAAGAAGTAGGAGGCGAGGATTCGAGCGGCGGGGAAGCCCCCGAGCGTTAACTCAAGTGCGGGCCCTACAACAGAAAACCTTGGGTAGCGCTTGTAGCGACGCTCACGCTCTTGAAGCCAAACGTGCTTAGGGCGTGTACCCACTGGAATATTCTCAAGTCGGATCAGCATCGTAGCATCGCGCCCATCGGTTGGCTTGAAGAGAAATTGGCGGTCACTTCTCTGTACGAGTGCCCAGCGCGGCGGCAGGTCGAGTTCGAAGAGCTGTGATTCAAAGAGGGGACGTGTTTTGGGCTCCAGAATCGACTCTTCCAGCAGATCCAATTGGTCGAGGCTCAGGTCCTCAGGATTTGCCTGGCTGGCTAGCGGAAAAAAGAGGCCGAACCCATAGGTCAGCGTCAACAGGATGCGTCTCATTAGGCTAGTATGCGTCAGGCGTGCTCCAGACTCAAAGGAAGCTCTCCTCAGGTCTTCGAAATTCTATCGACCTCAGCGGCGCTCAAGTAGTTCAAGCCGCCATGACCCATCTCAACCTTCAGCCGACCGCGCTCATCGATGCCCCGCCCGATGCCCTGGAGCTGCTCGCCATTGTCTCGCCAACGGATGGCTGTATCTCGAAGAAGGTCGCGTTCTTCGAAGGCTTGACGGCTGGATTCCCACTGGCCAAGGTTCCATCCGTTGTAAGGAGCACTGAGATTTTCTCGGATCAACTCGAGAAGCTTTTGAGGTCTAGGAAGATCACCCGCCGTCGCATTTAATCCAATGGCAGGGTGTCTCAGGGGAGCGTCTTGTGCAGGTTGAGGCGTTGAATAGTTAATGCCAAATCCGAGGGCGAGAGCGCTGCCTTCATGCACAGGTTCCATGAGAATGCCGGCTAATTTGGCGTCTTGGTACCAGATGTCGTTCGGCCATTTGAGCTGGAACCTTTCGCCCGTTACCGATTCTAAGGTTTGTGCCAGGGACACGGCGAATACCAAACCTAGGCTAGGCCAGTCTTCCTGCGCGCGATTGGGTCGCAGCAATAAGGTCGCCCAGAGACCAGCCTCTGGATTTGAGAGCCATTGCCGCCCCCGCCGCCCGCGACCAGCCGTCTGTTCATGGGCCATTACTGCCAGTCCTTCGTCGTAGGCCTGGCGTGCATATTCGGCGGCTTGATGCATGGTCGAGTCCAGTGATTCAAAGACCCGAATAGGTGCCTGGTTGAGATTCGTTACGAACATCGGGTTGGATCGTCGAGGCCGAAGTCAATCGGGCGAATAGTGTGGGTCAGTGCGCCGAGGGAGATTCGGTCGACGCCGAGGGTGGAGAGGCTACGGATGCGCTCGAGCGTGATGCCTCCCGATGCCTCGAAAAGAGTTTCCTCTTCTCCTCTGATCGCCAGCGCTTCTGCGACCGCCTCATCCGAAAAGTTATCGAGTAAGATCATCTCGGGCTTGAGCCGAAGCGCTTCTCTAAGTTGGTCCATCGTATCCACTTCTATCTCGACGGGTAGCGTTGGGTTGGCTTGCTTCGTCGCGCGGAGAGCCGCCTCGATGCCACCGGCTGCAGCTATATGGTTGTCTTTGATCAGAATCATATCGTAAAGCCCAACGCGATGATTTGCGCCTCCGCCAACGCTGACTGCCATTTTATCAAGCCAACGGTATCCGGGTTGGGTTTTTCGGGTATCTAAAATCTGAGTCCGCGACCCCGCGACAACCTCATCAGCACACCGTCTCGTGTAGGTCGCAATACCACTGAGCCGCATCAGGAAGTTCAAAATAACCCGTTCTGATTGAAGGAGGCGGTGGGTGGGTCCCTGAAGCTCGGCGACAATTTCACCGCCCTTGATCCGTGCGCCCTCTTCCACGCAAGCCTTCCAAGCGAGTTCGGTGGAATAACGTTCTGCGATGCGGGCACAGAGGGGGAGGCCACATATCACCGCATCTTCTCGAGCACGGAGAAGGGCTCGAGAGTGGTGAGAGGGGGGAAAGATCGGATCACTGGTCACATCTCCCTGATTTTCCAAATCTTCTTCTACGGCGAGTTCGATCAGGCGTTGGGTCCTCGGGTGGCTCAGGATGTGTGACCACTCTGCTTTGTAGCTTTCCATGTCCAGTGACTGCCTCTCATTGGTGATTCTGTGCTGCTGAGCATTTAGTGGCTTCTATGCTTCTTGCCTAGCCCCTTTTACTCGTTGGTTGACCGGTAAGACTTGCGTTTGCTACATCGCTCCCATCGTTGGACTATGAAAAGAGGTAGCATGTCATTCGGACCTTGGCTCAGATGCGCACTCTTGGCGCTTACCCTGCTCACTCTAGCCGTTGGATGCGGCCCCGGAGCAAGCACGCTTTATATCAGTCGCGCAGAGGTTGCGCTTGGAGTTGCTGAAACTGCAGGAGCAAAGCGTTTTGCCCGCTACGAATGGGCGAAAGCCCGCGCTTATCTCGAAAAAGCGAAGGAAGAACAGGCTTATTCCGATTTCGCCGCGTCGCGAGATTACGCGAAGAAGGCCGCAATCTTGGCTGAAATCGCGAAGAAGAAAGCCAAAGTAGAGATGCGCATCGACGGCTCACGACCAATGGTAGAAGAGAGCAACCCATGAGTTTCGTAAGATATTTGATATTGACTGCGCTCCTACCACTGAGTGGACTTGCGTGTGTTTATGGGGCCCAGCTCAAGGCCGACGCTGAAGGTATCTCGATCATGGTCAAAGAGGCGACGCAGCGTGGTGCGGTTAAATGCGCGCCCGAAGAACTTGCGCTCGCTGAAACCAATCTCGTTTTCATGCGCTATGAGCTCATTGAGGGTGATTATACACGCGCGAGTTGGCATCATCGTGCCGCTCTCGACAACGCTGAGCGGGCGCTAGCGATTACAGACCCCGAAGAGTGTGCGGAGAAAGAAGTTATCATCGCTGCGCCGCAGGTCGTGATTACGTCAACGGACCGAGACCAGGACGGAATCTTGGATGACCAGGATCTCTGCCCCGATGAGCCGGAAGACATCGATACGTTTGAAGACATCAACGGCTGCCCTGATCCAGACAATGATGGGGACACAGTTTTGGATATCGAGGACGCCTGCCCGCTCGAGCCAGGTGTCGTGGTCAACCGAGGCTGTCCTATTCCGGATCGCGATAAAGATGGTCTTGCCGATGATGTGGATGCCTGTCCGGACGCGCCCGAGGATATGGATGGAAATCAAGACGAAGATG
>JAYYQC010000021.1:0-10000 GCA_036128675.1 Myxococcota bacterium
GCTGTCCTGAGGAAGATGACCGCGATGGAGACGGATTTATCGATCAAGCCGATAAGTGTCCGCTTGAAGCGGAGGACTTCGACCTTTTTGAGGATGAAGATGGTTGCCCTGAGCTAGACAACGACCAAGATGGTCTCATCGATGAACGTGACAATTGTCCGCTTCAGCCTGGTGATCCCATCAATGGTGGTTGCCCGAATGAAGACCGTGACAGCGACGGTGTCATGGATAGCGTAGATGCGTGTCCGAATGTGCCTGGTAACCCACCAAGTGGTTGTCCAAAGCGCGTCCTGGTCAAGGTAACTGCGACTCAAATTGAAATCAAAGAAAAGATCAACTTTGAGACTAACGGTTCTGCAATTAAGGGTAGTACCAGCTTCGAGATCATCGATCAGGTGGCGAGCGTTTTGAAGTCTAATCCGGCGCTTAAGGTTGTCGTAGAAGGCCACACCGACGATGTCGGAGCCGCCGATTATAACCTGCGTCTTTCTGATGACCGCGCTAACTCAGTACGCGATGCTCTGATCGATCGCGGTATTGAAAAGAACCGACTTGAAGCCGTCGGCTTTGGCGAGGCCAAACCGATTGCCAGCAACAAGAGCTCGAAGGGCCGGGCAGAAAACCGGCGTGTAGAGTTCAAGATTGTCAAAAAGTAAATTTCAGATCAGCAGTTGGGCTTGGGGTTCACTCCCTAAGCCTAGGCACTGACCCTTTCATCTTATTCTGGGAATAGGATGTGGACTCCCACTGCCCACATGCCGCCAAGTGAAGACAACGTCGCTTTGATACATGAGGCTGCAGTGCTTGAAGCCGTGGTTCTCAAAGTCGTGGTTCTCGAAGCGAAGAGTCACCTCAGTAATCGAGTTCCCAAGTGTAGACATAGCGAGAAATCACAGCTCTGACTGGCTCACCTGCTGCGAGTGGGGGCGAGAAGCGACAGCGCTTCATCGCTTGAACCGCCTTTTGGTCGAGGACTGGGTGGAGACGTTCTTTGATGCGAACATTCCCGACGCGACCGGTCTCCAGGACCTGAACTTCAAGAATCACATCGCCGGTAATCTCATCGCGTTTTAGCTCTTCGGGATAGTCGATACTGCAATCGCCAAGCTGCCTTGGACGTCGATCTAACCGGAAGGTTGGAACCCCCGGCAATGGCTCGACTTCATCGGGGCGCTTTGCTTCACCGTCGGCTTTGCCCATGGTCGTATTGCCGGCGCGGACTGAGAAGCTACCTCCATTACCGAATGAGGTCCCACTCAAGCCAACAACTGGCATCGGGGGCGGAGCGTCGCTTTGCGGGGCAGCCTCACTCGTCGATGGTGGTGTTGGTGCGAGGTCCTCTGCTCTCACTTCTTTGGGGACTGGCTTGGGCTTGGGCTTCGGCAGTGGTTTTGGTTCCGGCTTCGGCTCTGGTGGTGGAGGCGGTGGCTCGATCTCTACCGGCTCCGGGGGTTCGATGATTGTCATTTCTACGGTTGTACGCTTCTTTTTGACTTCGTTGACCGCAGGTGCGCTTGAGAGCAGCGCTGCATGGACTGAGAGCGAGAGAAAGAGGCTCACACTGTACGTGATGACATCTCGAATGTTCATGGGGATTCGGCAGACGCTTGGTCGAGGTTTTGCGGTGCCGGTGGCGTTGGATCGATGTTCAATGCGAACTTTTCAATGCCGAGCTGTCGAATCAGATCGATAAGCCAAATAACCTTCCCGTGAGAGACACTCTTGTCAGCGGCGATGATGGCTTGGATGTCCTCACTCTCCTGAACGAGGATGGGCAAGCTCTGTCGCAACGAGGCTTCATCGGCTGCTTCCCCGTTAAGAAAGACATTGGCCTCAGCATCGATGGTGAATGCGACAGTTGTTGATTCCGTTGTTTCGCCGGTCACGGCGTTCGGGAGTTCAACCTCGATGCTTTGTTGGGTAATGATGTTCGCCGTTAGCATGAAGATGATGAGGAGAACCAGCATGATATCAACGAGTGGGGTAACGTTGATTTCGGTAATCACGCCACCTTCGTCATCATCCATATTTGCGCCGCCAGCCATGACTAAGCGGCCTTACCTTTGCTGCCTTCGCGCTTCGCGTGCGCGAGAAGAATGTGTCCAAGAGCATCACTCATCGCCGCACGACGACGAATAGCCCGTTGGAAGAAGTTGAAGATCGCCACCGAGGGGAGTGCGACCATAAGCCCGACGGCCGTTGCAACCAGCGCTTCGGCAATCCCGGCCATGACCGCGGTAGAGCCCTCGCTCGTGTTGAGCGCGAGGTCGCGGAAAGCTCGAATGATTCCGAGAACCGTACCAAAGAGACCGATAAACGGAGCGTTGTTTCCGAGCGTTCCGAGAAAGATTAAACCGCGCTCCATCTTCAGTCGTGCCAGCTTCATCGAGCTTCTCATGGTCTCTTCAATCGTTGCCGGCCCCCGTTCAAAGACCAAGAGGCCATCGAGTGCCACCTTGGCGACATAAGACCGTGATGACTCAAGGCGCTTTTTTGCCCCGTCGAGGTCGCCCTTATCGAGAAGACTGTCCAGCTCGTCGCGCAGAGCAGCAAGCTTGTCACGATGTAAAAGAAAGTGGAGACATCGCTCGATTGCGATGACCAGCGAGATAACGCTGAGGACGACTAGGAGCTCCAGGACCCATTCAGAGCCGAAATATAGAAATAAATCGAATAACTTATCCTGGAGCGAGGTATTGGATACTTCACTCATGGCGCTAACCTAATGCCGGGTCAGCCGGGTAGCAATATTCAGGACAAGATAACTCTTGAGATTGTGTGACCCTAGTTACAGCTGCCGGGATTCATCGGGATATCGCCGCCAGGTACGTCTCGATTTTCCCCAGGTCGGAAAGTGCGACTGCCATCTTCACCGCAGTGAGTGATGTTGCCGGTCGCGTCAACCGCCTCGACTCGGAGCCGGTAGATGGTGGGGATATAACCACCATTGGAGCCGAGCTCAGGTGTAATCGGAATATTGCGGAGCTTTAGCTCGCTCACGATGCCAGAGACGGGATCGCATGCATTGGTCTCCTCCCCCGACAGAAAAGGTGTTTCGGGGTCGATCGCGTCCTCGCCTTCCGCTGGTTCATCAATATCTTGAGGTCGATAGAGAAGATGCCACCGAATGCTGGAGGTGCCTTCGGGACAAAGCAGTGATTCCCCACCGGTGCCGAAGGTCGCGCTGAAGGTTGTCTCGCTGACCTGGGTGTCGAGTTGCCAGTTGAAGTCGGAGACCGGGCCTTCGAAGTCGATGGGTTCTTGGCGTTGGTAGAGAACCGTACCGTCGGCGGCGACCGCTTGCATGGTCACCGTGAGAAGACGGTTTGCATTCAACGTAACAGTTTGCGTTGCGGGCGAGAGGCCCTGCGCACACTCATACCGCCGGTTTTGAGGTGGCACTTGGCCAAGAGGGTCGCGGGCTTCGAAGACGATTGCGTCGATCTCCGGGTACGGGGGATTTGCGGTGTAATCGCTGGGCTGGTTATCGCAGCCTCGACCATTGAATTCGGGTGTCGTTTGGGTCCAGTCCCCATAGTTCAACGACCAGGAGATCGGAACGCCACCGCCCCCGTCTTCGCTGCAGCCGACGAGAGAACCCATGGCTAGGACCAGGATGAAGGCCACTGGCTGATTAGATCGTAATGTTTGCATCAAATCTCCCCTTTCTTACTGTCGGGTAGTTATCTTCATGCACATACAAGCGCAACGGTTTGCTGCCTTCAGTCGAAAACTAGGTTGAAAGGGGCGCGGGAAATCGGCATGGAGCCCCGGGTATGGAGTTGAAGCCATGGTAGACTTTCGTGACACTAAACGGGCATTTTCTGGGCTCTCGAATGCAGCGCTTCGTCGCGCGATTTTACTCTTTAGGGTTCTTGGTATGCCTTGGTTATCGCGCCTTGGTGGTTGGTTTGCCCAGCTGGCTTTGCAGCTCCGGCTACCCATTCGATGGCTCTTCGAGAAAACGATCTACGCTCATTTTTGCGGCGGTGTTTCGATGGGCGAATGCGAAGATCGCATCGGGGAGCTTCACGGTCGAAAAGTTGGGTCGATTCTTGATTTCGGCGTTGAAGGTAAGTCTCGCGAGTCCGACTTCGTTCGCGTCTTTGAAGAGACGCAGCAGGCTATCGCACGGGCAGAGCAAGATTCCCGAATCCCGTTTTGTGTGTTCAAGTGCTCGGGACTTATTTCGATCGATGTGCTTGAGGAGGTCAGCCGCGACGGTCAGCCCTCTAGCTCGAATCAAGCTTCTTGGTCTCAGTTTTCAGAGCGCGTCGATGCTCTTTTGTCGCAGGCTTATCATTCAAATGTCAGGGTGATGCTCGACGCGGAGGAGTCGTGGATTCAGGCTGCAATTGATCAGATCGCTGAAGATGGTATGCAAAAATATAATCAGCTCAAGTGTATCGTTCTCAATACGGTACAACTCTATCGCGTCGACCGTCTCGATTATTTGAAGGCTGCGACCGAGCGGGCAAGAGCCGGAGGCTACACGTTTGGTGTGAAGCTGGTTCGTGGTGCGTACATGGAGAAAGAACGCGCTCGTGCACTTGAGATGGGGTATCCCGACCCGATCCATCCCACAAAGCAGGCAACCGATGAGGCTTTTGATGCAGGCCTACGTCATTGTCTAGAATCCATTGACCACGTCGTTGTCTGCAGTGGATCTCATAATGAGTCGAGCGCGGCGAAGCTCAGTCAGTGGATGGAAGAGTTGGGGCTATCACATGATGACCCCCGCATCTTTTCCGCTCAACTTTTGGGGATGAGTGATCACATCAGCTTTAACCTCGCGGCTGAGGGCTTTAATGTCGCGAAGTATGTACCTTATGGGCCGGTGAGGGACCTGGTGCCGTATCTGATTCGACGTGCCGAGGAAAATTCATCGATCCAGGGACAGTCGGGGCGAGAGCTAAGTCTTCTTCAAGATGAATTAAAGCGGCGTTTGACCCAGACCGGCGGTGCTCGCTAGTCTAACCCACAAGGGGAGGACGGCGATGGAAGAGACATCTGGAGACGACCAGGACATCGAGAAAATTGCCGAACGGTACCGCTCGACACTCGATAAAGATGATTCGATCGAGGTTCTCGCCGAAGCGCATTACCGACTTGGTCTCTACGAGCTGATTCAACAGCGTAATATTGAGCAAGCAACACATCACTTTCAGGAAAGTGCGGGTCTCAAAGACCCTTATTGGTCTCTCGCAGCCCGGACATCGCTTGCGATCTGCCTTTATCGGCAAGGGAAGGCGCAGAAGGCGCTCTTCGAGTTTCGCCGCGTTGGATTCTCGGAAGTGGTCAATGAGCACAGTGTCAATGCATTGCTAATGATGGGCCGATTGCTCCGGGATGACGGTGATAAAGAGGAAGCTTCCCGCGCGTTTAGCGAGGGGCTCAAACGAATTAAGGCTCGGCTCAAGGAACCTGGCGAGGACCGCAAGGAATGGCTCATTCTTGGTTTAGCGTTTGCCTCGGAGTGCGAGGCTCAGGCTGAGCTTGAGAGCTGGGCTGCCCAGCTTGAAGAGTTTCCGGCTGATGAGCTTCCCGCTGCGGTTCGACATCAGCTTGAAGCTCTTGCCGGCCATGGCTGAAAGGGTACCTCATTTTGCGGTAGACCGGGCAAAACGGACACTTACCCGAGATGTTGAACTGGGACGCCGTGTCTTTTGGTGGACTGGGCCTGGGCTGGGGACCGAACATTGGCTGCGCACCGTGGCCCTCGAGATCACCCATGCCATGGCCGATGGTCGCTCCGGGCGGGAGCAACCAGTCATCCCTGTGGTCATCGAGTGCGCACCGGGACAGAGGAAAGAGCAATTACTCGACCAGATCTTTGGTCGACTGGTGGACCACTGGCAGGTCTTTGCTGAGCGTCGCGGTGCTTCCAGTCGCCTCATGCCCCCACAGCCAGCGATTCGCAGCCCAAGAGTTGCGGGAGACGACGGCGGCGATCACCGCAAAATTTGGTTATGCGATGGTCTCCGAACCTTGGAACATAGCGATGCTTACGCGCGTTATGCTCTGTGGCTGCTGGGGGCTGAGGAAGGCTTTCGAGAAGGTCTTGCGGAGGTCCTGCAGTGGTTCGATGGATTGCCTATTGGGTTTCAGCCCCGGGCCCTTGCTCTGTTTGGAGGACCTCTGACTGATCTGGATTTACGTGGACGGCAGGACTCCAATCGGGACCATCACTGGGAGAGGCGCCTTGCACCGGGACTCGAATATTTCGATGCCTCGGCTTGGCTTCGCAAGAGCTTACCAGCATTGAAGACCGAGCAGACGCAAGAGCTGATCGATTGGACCGGGCTGCATCCTGAGGTGGTTACAACCGTTGCGTCCAGATTGGCGCAGGGAACAAGTGTCGATCTGAGGCGAGCCCTCCGAGGTTCGATGGCAGCCTTAGATGAGCTTTTCGAGTCAGTTTTTGCGTATGTCGACGGTGGACGTAAGCTGCCCTATCGAGGTGCCGATCTTGCGTGTGAACATGCAATTTTTCAGCTATTGGCTGAGGTCGGCCCGGAAGGGCTCACACAACCGGAAGTGGAGCGTGAACTTAGGATGCGTGAACTACGTCCGTACCTCATGCCTTGGCTCGCGACCGGCATGATTGTGCGCGATATGCGACAGTCTCCTACACACCTTCGTGTATCGAGTAAGCTATTTGTGGATTGGTATCTGGACCGTGTTCTCTGACCCGCGATCGAATTGACAATATGTCAAAGGCGTAGCCACCTCACTTAGCCTCTTTGTCAAAGTGTCGAGTCATGTGGGTTGGGTTCAACATCGCTCAGAAGTATAACTATAAAACTCGCGATGTGTGCACGGTTCGGGAGAGGATGTAAACAATGCTAAGTGGCGCTCGATTTGCTACGCTCTTGGGAAAATATCGGTGGATCTTAAATCTTGGCTTCATTGGGCTGAGTGCTTATTTCGCCGCCACCACGACCAACGCGTTCGTTGCCAACTCGCTTCGAACCCTACCAGAAGATGATGCTGCCTCGGCGAATAATCGCTCATCTCGCGGGAAAGCAAATGCTTCCAAGCCGATGTATTCAACGATTGCTGAACGAAATCTCTTCAATTTAAAGCGCGAAGTCGTTGTGCCTCAAGAATCGGCAGATGAACCGGAGGCAGGCTCTGATGAGTTAAATCCCGATGATATCCGTGATTGTTCCCTACCGATTCAGGTACGTGGTCTGATGGTAGCTGACGGTGTACCAGAGTGGTCGGTAGCGCTGATCTACGACAACACTGAGCGGACCAGCCTTACTTATTCCATCAATGAAGGCCGCAATGAAGTAAGACCTGGCGCATTTCTGACCGAGATCCGCGACGAAGAAGTGCTCATTCGGGTTGGAGATCACCTCGAAAAGTGCACCATGGAAGACAACAAGAAAGCGCCACGTGCACCCGTTGGTCGTCCATCGGCCGTCGCATCCAAAGGACAGAAGGATGACGGCAATAAGGAGAGCGGTATCGCCAAGGTCTCCGAGACTGAGTACACGATCGAGCAAGAAGAGATTAACGATGTGATGGGTAACCTGAGTAAGGTTGCGACCCAAGCGCGTATTGTGCCGAGTTTCAAAAACGGCAAGCCAAACGGCTTTAAGCTTTTCTCGATTAAGCCCGGAAGCCTCTATACCAAAATTGGGCTGCGCAATGGTGATGTGGTGCAGCGGATCAACGGCTACGACATGGATTCTCCGGACAAGGCTCTTGAGGTTTATCAGAAACTCCAGGACTCGAAGAGCATCACGGTCGAGATACAGCGTCGCGGCAAACCGATGACCATGAGCTACAGCATCCAGTGACGGGAGTTTAGACGTGCCTAGTTGGATATTGAGCAAGGGTTAAGACTTGATGACGATGATGAAACATCTCGGGGCCTTACTGGTCTCGGTGGTCACGCCGATGGAGCTCTCCAGTGTTGGAACGCTTCAGGCACAGTGGCGCGTGGACGTACCGACCTCGGTCGTTCCCCAGAATCGCCTCGTCTCAAATCGACTTAGGGTGGTTGAAGTGGCACCGGCCCCCGAAATTCAAGGACAGAAACTTCTTCCAGAGCCAGCTTCAACAAGAGCATGTCCATTTTATTTACACGCCGTCATCGAAAGTGATGTCGCATCCGAATCATTTGCGTTGATTCAACTCGATGGCGAGCCAGAGATTATTCGTGAAGGCGGTATCGTCCGCCGTGGTTCAACCCGATTTAAAGTTCGTCGTATTGCGCGCCAAAAGCTGGTTCTCCGTCAGGGGAAACAAGAGGTGCAGTGTTTCTTGTCAAATGAGGAGTCCTCTCAATGACTGTCAGTAATTGTATGCGTTTAGCAGCATCGCTTACCTTATCCTTCATCATCGCATCCCCGTATGTGACCGCTCACGCTTACGATGGCGTCCTGGTGGCTCAGGTGGAGGATGGAGACGAGGAGGAGGTTGAACGCGACCGGGTTCAGATTAAACCGGTGATGCGCTCACTTTCGCCATCGATTCGTCGTCTACGGCCAGACCCAGGCACCATCAAAGCTTCGGCAAAAGCAAAAGCGAAGTCCGCCAAAGATAAAGACAAACAACGTGCTGAGGCCGAAAAGGCAGCCAAGCGTAGCAAGAGTGAGGCATCAAGCTCGTCGCGGTCGAGGACAGATCGCTCAAAGCCCGCCGCAGACTCGAGTTGGCGTACGCGAGCTGAGGTAGATGGTATTGACCACTCGGCTCGGGCCAAAAAAGCAAAGGTCTCCTTTGATTATAAAGATGTGACGGTCGAGGGGATTGTGAAGGCAATCTCTGAGCTTACCAAACGCAACTTTATCATCCCTGAAAAGATCAAAGGTCAGAAGCTCACGATTCTCTCGCCTACAAAGATCACCGCCGGTGAGGCGTATCAGGTTTTTCTCGCCGCTTTGGCAATCAACGACATCACGATCGTGAAGGTTGGGAAGTTCTACAAGCTCGTGACATCGAAAGATTCCATTAAGCAGCCAATCCCCACCTGTGTGGGTGATGCAGACCAATGCCCGAAGTTCAGCGACCAGATGATCACAACGATTCTTCGGATTCAAAATATCGACGTGTCGCAAGTCGAGAAAGTGATCAAAGGACTCGTATCAAAGCAGGGTAATTTGGTGGTCTTTGGGTCGTCTAATTCTCTAATTATCAGTGAGTATGCATCCAATATTACCCGTATCCGCAAAATCATCGCCTCACTTGATGTTGCTGGCTTTGACGATGAGCTGAAGCTGGTTCAGATTGAGTATGCCACCGCGTCGGATATCGCTGATAAAATTACACAAATTTTTGACGTCGAATCCAAGGGAAGTCGAAAGTCCGCGAAAAAGGGCAAAACGGGTGGGGAGGACAGCACAGCGGTCACCATCTCGAAGATTATCAGCGACGAGCGCACCAATCAGTTGATCATCAAGGCGAATAAGCGGAGCTTCGAAGCCATCTCTCAACTCATCGCTCAGCTAGATGTCCCAATTAACGAAAGCGAGCAGGGACGTATCCACGTACACTACTTAGAGAACGCGAAGGCTGAAGACCTCGCTTCTACATTGTCCTCGTTGGCACAATCTGCAGCCAAGCAGACCTCAACGCGCAAAGGTAAGAAAAAGGGCAGTGATGCTGGAAGTGCTCAGCTCTTCAGCGGTGAAGTGAAAATCACAGCGGACAAGAGCACAAACTCTCTGATCGTGGTTGCTGGCTCTCGTGATTTTCGTGCTCTGCGACGGCTCATTGAGCAGCTCGACCGACCACGTCGTCAGGTCTACCTGGAGGCAGCGATCCTCGAGGTAAGCGTTTCAAACAATGAGGACTTCAATCTGCATTGGCATGCACCCGCAGTCTTCTCGAAAGATGACCTTGCTGGTCTAGGAGGCAATGGCTCTTATGGGTTCTTAACCAGTAGCATGTGGAGTAACCCTGGAGATGTGAGCCCATCGCTCCTAGCATTGAACCCGGCGTCTCTTTTAGGGATTGCTACTGGTTCGATTGCAGGTGTCGTTGGACA
>JAYYQC010000022.1:0-10000 GCA_036128675.1 Myxococcota bacterium
AGGTTTAGACATCACCGGCTCGGGGGGTGAAACTTTGACGATCCCGGCATTTGGCCTGATTCTGAAATGGCTTGAGCAATCATCCAACGCGCAAATCATCTCCACGCCTCATATCTTAACCCTCGATAATGAAGAGGCGAATATCGAGGTCGGCCAGCGGGTCCCATTTCAGCGAGGCGCGAATATTTCATCCGCGTCTCTGGGTGCATTGGCTGGGCTTACCGGCGGTGGGACGTCCGGCGCGGCCGGTGCCCTCGGGGGTCTAGGCGGACTTGGTGGAGCATTAGGCGGAGGGCTCTTCAACTCGGTTGAGCGTATCGATGTTTCTCTTAAATTGAGCATTACCCCACAGATTAATGAGCGTAATAAGATTCGTCTCGAAGTTGAGCAGCAATTCGAAGATATCGTCGACCGCCAAGGTGGCACCCCGACGACCGCCAATCGGTCGATTAAGAGTGTCGTCGTCGTTGATGATCAGCAGACCATTGTCCTCGGCGGTTTGATGCGTGACAGCACCAAGCGCAGCGACAGCAAGGTTCCCTTCCTCGGTGATATCCCGTTGATCGGCCGTCTCTTCAGGAGTCAAATCGATGAGGTTGAGAAACGTAATCTTCTACTCATTTTGACACCCTATATCATCCGCAATGCTTCGGATTTCCAAGAAATTCTAGAGCGGAAGATGCAGGAGTACGAGGAGTTCAGCGCTGAGTATTATGGTGCTCAGGCTGATTACCGGGCGCATATCGATTACAGCCGTAAGCGTGGCCCATTTGCGAGTCTGATGCGTACCATCGGAGATGAGATGAGCAAGGTGGAAAATGGTGGAGATGGTGGCTCTGCTGAAACCTTGATTCGTCCGACTGAGTCTACCGAAGCGGCTCTAAGCGATAATGGCGAACCTGAAGGTGAGGCTGTTGATGCAGGAGGCGATGCAGGAGGCGAGGAAGAATGACCGACGCGACGCCTGAAAAAACCGTTGTAGCATCGAGTGCTCTCTACGCCGCACCTCGATTCTCCGACGAGTTCTTAGCCGGAAAGCTTGTCCATCTAGGTAGCCTCACGGAAGACGCCGCGGAAGAGCTACTGACTGCAGCTGAGAACCGTCGCGAGAGCTTCTTTGAACTTGGCATCGCTCAGAAGCGATTCACCGAGGAGGCAGTCTTAAAGGCTCGTGCGGAACAACACGGCTTAAGCTACATTGATACGATTGATCCGGCACAAATCGCGGACGAGCTCGTCTTCGGTCTACCCATCAACTTTGCAAAGCAGTACCGTCTCTTACCGCTGGCTAAAGAGGGCGACTGTGTCACCGTCGCCATCAATGATCCAACTGTCTCATCTGCTTTAGATGAGCTGAGTATGATCATGAAGGCCCGTTTAGAACTGGTCTTGGCTCAATCCGAGATGATCGTTCAAGCCATCAACAAGGTGTACGACCGTGGGTCTGCGGCAGCCGCGGCCGCGATGGAAGAGATGGAGGACGATGACCTCGATGCGTTCGGTCAGGACTTTGAGGAAGCGGTTGACCTTCTCGATGCTGAGGATGAGGCTCCGATTATCCGGTTCGTGAACTCGGTTATTTCTCAAGCAGTTAAAGAGAATGCATCGGATATCCATATTGAGCCGGCTGAAAAAGACCTCATCGTCCGTTTTCGGATTGATGGCATTCTTTATGAAAAAATTCGTCCACCCAAGAAATTACAAGCGGCGATTATTTCTCGACTTAAGATTCAGGCTGATTTGAACATTGCTGAAAAGCGACTGCCTCAAGATGGTCGGATTCGGCTTAAAATCGCTGGTAAAGATATCGACTTTCGGGTGGCCACTGCGCCAACGGCCTTCGGTGAACGAGTGACTATGCGTCTTCTCGATCGCTCGGCGGTCCTCCATGACCTCGAAGATCTCGGTTTTGCTCCCCGCAACCATAAGAATATGCACGCGCTGATTGAAAAAAGTCATGGTATTATTCTGGTAACTGGTCCAACCGGTTCTGGTAAAACCACCTCGCTCTACGCGTGCTTGTCGAAAATTAACCGTCCAGATCTAAACATCCTGACCGTAGAAGATCCGGTTGAATATCAGCTGCCTGGAATTTCCCAGCTTCAGGTTCAGGCAAAAATTGACCTTAGTTTTGCGGCGGGGCTTCGTTCCTTTCTACGTCACGATCCTGACGTCATTATGGTCGGGGAGATTCGGGACCTTGAGACGGCTCAAATTGCGATTCAAGCTGCTCTCACCGGTCACTTGGTTCTCTCGACACTTCATACCAACGACGCACCAGGGGCTTACACCCGTTTGATCGATATGGGGGTTGAACCCTTTTTGGTCGCATCGTCAGTGGTCGGAGTTCTGGCTCAGCGTCTTGTAAGAACGATTTGCAAGGACTGCAAAGAGTCCTATCTTCCTGAGGATGAAGAATTAGAGAAGCTTGGTCTGGACCGCGATACGATTGGACATGATACCCCTCTTTACAGAGGGAAAGGTTGTCCAAGCTGCCTCGATACCGGGTACCAAGGACGAATGGGGATCCATGAGCTCTTGATGCCTGAGGATGAAGTTCGAGCCCTCATCATGCAAAACATGGATTCAAACAGCATCAAGAAAGAGGCTCGCAAGCTCGGGATGAGCACCTTGCGTGATGATGGCGCTCAGAAGTGTCTCGCTGGTATCACGACCAGCTCGGAAGTCCTTCGGGTAACGGGAGACGATTAAGCATGCCTGTATTCGCGTTTAAAGGCGTTGATGCTCAGGGCAAAAAGGTCTCGGGCAATCGCGAGGCTGAGAACTCAAAGACCCTGAAAACCACGCTCCGTCGCGAAGGGGTGTTTCTCACCGATCTTAAGGAGACCGGTTCAAAAAAGGGTGGGGGCGCTGGAACTGGCGCGTTCGCCGGACTCAGTGCCTGGCTCAAAACCGTAACAGCAGAACGGGTCAGTACCGAAGACTTGGCGATGTCGACGCGACAACTGGCGACACTCCTCGGGGCTGGTATCGCCTTGGTAGAGTCATTGACTGCACTAGTCGACCAAATCGAGAACGTTGCTCTGAAGAATACCTGGTCGAGTATCAAGAAGGATGTCAACGAGGGTGCATCGCTTGGTGACGCCTTGGCGAAGCATTCTCGGATATTTTCCCCGCTCTACATCAACCTCGTGCGTGCGGGCGAGTCCTCGGGTGCAATGGATGTGGTATTAGAGCGTCTTGCCGACTTCACCGAGAGTCAGGCCGCGTTGCGAAGCAAAGTTGCGTCGATGATGATGTATCCGGTCCTGATGCTCTTTATGGCGGTCGCTGTGGTTGTCCTGCTCTTTGTATTAGTCATTCCAAAGATAACGAAAATCTTTGAGAGTCAGAAGATGGCGCTTCCTCTACCGACTCAGGTCCTGATTTCAACATCGGATTTCGTCGGCGCTTATTGGTGGCTTCTGCTCATTCTTGGAGCCGTCAGTATTTGGGCGTTTATTCGTTATATTAACACCGACAAAGGTCGGATGCGCTGGGATAACTTCAAATTGACTGCCCCAGTCTTTGGTACCTTGACTAGAAAAATCGCCATCGCACGCTTCTGTCGAACGTTGAGCACGTTGTTGTCCAGTGGTGTCCCACTCCTTACTGCGTTTGATATCGTCAAAAACGTTATTCAAAATCGGATTTTGATGGATGTGGTCGATGAGGTCCGTAACTGCGTCAAAGAGGGCGACAGCATCGCGGGCCCATTGAAACGGTCCGGTCATTTCCCGCCGATTGTCACCCACATGATCGGTATTGGTGAAAAGTCGGGCCAGCTCGAACAAATGCTTACGAATGTGTCCAACAGCTACGATACGCAGGTGGACAACACAATGCGAGGGCTTACGAGTCTTATGGAACCGCTCATTTTGGTCATTATGGGGATTGTCATTGCTTGCATCGTTTTTGCGATCTTGATGCCAATCCTTCAAATGAGTTCGTCAATTTAACTGGAGGAAGTCAGAAATGAATTCAAAGAAAACATTAGCGAGAAGAGCACTGCAGCGCGGTATGACACTCGTCGAAATTATGGTTGTTGTCGTGATTATTGGTCTGATCGCCGGGGTCGTGAGCGTTCAGGTGTTCGGCCAGCTGGAAGATGCTAATATCAAAACCACGCAGACGCAGTTAAAGAGCATTGAGAACGCACTCGATCTCTATCGGCTTTCAAATCGGGGTTATCCATCGACGGCTGAAGGTTTGGGAGTACTCGCGGCGCCGAAAAGTGGTGCACCGGTGATGAGCGAGATTCCTAAAGATCCATGGGGCAACGATTTTATCTATCTCTATCCCGGTACACAGAATGCTGGGAAATTCGATCTGATGAGCTACGGTCCTGATGGGGTCCAGGGTGGCGGTGACGATATTGGTAACTGGTCAACTGGCGACGAGTAATTACCGGAAGCTGAGTAAGAACTATGATTCGGTACAGCAGAGGTTTCACCTTGGTCGAATTATCGATCACGATTGCGCTCATCGCGATGATCGCAATGGTTGCTGTGCCGTCTGTGACCAACGCCAGTCGTTACGACTTACGGAAACAAGGACTCTCTCTCAGTACCTTAATACGACAGGTCTATGAGGAGGCGATCCTCAGCGGAGACGTCCATCGGTTGGTCTTTGATGCTGGTAAAGAAACAATCATCTTACAGAAGACAGACGGCATGGTTCAGCTTGAGCCAGACCGTCTCGAAGTCGCAGCGAAGCCACCTATCGCCGAGACGGCGCTTGCAAGCGGCCTTGCAATGGCCGCGATGGGTGGAAGTGGAGCGACCGGCGATGAGGACGGTGGCGATGACTTGATTGGGGGATTGATCGCATCAATGGGCTTGAGTTTACCCGAGCCGAGCGATGACGACGATGAAGATGGTGGCCTTGTAGCGCCTGGCTTCGAGACGATTGAGACCGAGTTGGATCTTGGCGATACCGTCATGATCAAAGATGTATGGGTTGACGGTGCAGGCCTGCCTGAGAGCGCGGGGACACGGGCCCTTTTCTTTTTCCCCAGTGGGGAAACCCAGCGTGCCTATATCCATTTAGAGGCTGAGAACGGCGACGAACTTACACTTCGTGTGCATCCCCTCAACGGGAAAACCGAAATTCTTCCTGGCTATGTTGAGGTTCCGAAATGAACCGCTCTCAGCATGGCTTCTCGCTACTCGAAGTCCTGATAGCCTTAGCCATTTTGGGGATGAGTCTCGGGGTCTTGCTACAGTCACAAGCACAGAGCCTCGATGCTACAGGTCGCGCACGCGATTATAATATTGCGTCATCTCTGATGCGCTCAAAGCTTGTCGATATCGAGGCCGAGGTATTGGGGGATGGCTTCGTGCTTGGCAGCACTGAGAGCCAGGGCGACTTTGCCGAGGATGGTTTTCCCGACTTCAAGTGGAGCGCCAAAGTCAGCGAGATTGAAATGGACCTGACTTCTATCTCAAGCCTTTGCGAGAGCATGATGGGCGGCGAAGAGTCCGGCGAGGACGATTCGATGGGCGGTGGGATGAGCTGTGAGGCCCTGCTAGGCGGTGCTGCCGGAAGTGTATTGCAGTCCATAAGCGAAGATCTCACCCGGGGGATGCGGGCTGTCGAGGTCAAGATCGAATGGCAGAACGCAGGTTATTCTGAAGGATTTTCCACAAGAACGATTATTACTCGACCTGACTTTGATGTCGAAGGAGGACCACGGTAATGGTGCCTTCTTCGCAACATGGTTTTTCATTGACCGAGATCCTCATCGCGGTTGCCATCTTGGGAATGATGGGGACCATGACGTTCGGCACCTTTAATAGTGCGGTGAACTCTCGAGAGGTCGCGTTAGAGATCGCAGAGCGAGAGCATGAGGTTCGGTTAGCTCTTGAGCGAATGGCCCGTGAAATCTCGATGGCCTTTTTATCCGCGCATCGTGATTGCGATACACCGAAAACGAAGACCATTTTTAAGACCTCGAGTTCCAGTATTGGGACGCGACTCGACTTTACCAGCTTTTCCCATCTCAAGCTTCGCGCCGATGCCAATGAATCCGATCAAAATGAGCTCTCTTATTTCGTCGACCGAAATCCAGAAGACGAGAAAGAAAAGTGTCTTTTGAGACGCGTCTCTCCACGCATCGATGATGAACCTACGGAAGGAGGCAGAGTCGACTCACTGCTTTGCGGCGTCAACGATTTGGAGTTCGAGTTCTATGACCATGAGGCGAATGATTGGGAGGATGATTGGGACTCCGAAGACAGCGACTATAAAAACCGATTGCCTCTCTTTGCGAAGTTTCAAATTTCTCTAAATAACGATGAAGGGGACTCTTACAATTATCGCTCAGCCACTCGCCTTTTTATGCAAAAGGCCATTTTCATTACGGGGCTCCGATGCAGCGATTAAGAAAAAATCCTCAGCGGGGCTTCGCGCTGATCATGGCCTTGGTCCTGATCGCTCTTGTTAGTGCGATTGTGGCGGAGTTTCAGTATTCGAGCCGCGTTGGCTTACAGCTAGCAGTTCAGGCCCGTGATTCGTTGCAGGCAGAGCAGAATGCTATGAGCGCGATGCGTGTGCAGGCACTCTTTGTACGTCACGCGCGGAAGCTTAAGACGCTTGGTGATTCTCTTTTCGGTGGTCAGAGCAAAATTAACCTTGGCGCTATGCTTCAGTTGATACCGGTTGAGTGCGGCCTGCTCAATGGTATCTTGAAAGCTCGAGATTTTGAGGAAGGTACCGACCTTCTAGAGGGTGAATGTCTTGCCTCGGTGACCAGTGAGCAGAGTAAAATCGCTCTAAACATTCTCGGGAAACCGGGAACCAACAAGAAGAAAGAGCTGGTTCAAAGCCTCTTGGCTGGGATGCTCCTGGACCCAAATTTAGCCCGACATTTCGAAGAGGATGACCGAAACGGGCAACACGCAGAGAACCCGTTGGAGGTCGTTGCAGCTCTTGGTGATTGGATTGACCCCGACTCAGACCAAACTGGTAATGCCGTAGCAGATGAAGACCGGCTCTACGACATGCTTGATGCTCCTTACGAGGCGAAAAACGCGGCTTTCGATTCCATCGACGAAGTCCAGCTTGTGTATGGGATCGATGATGAACTCTTCAGCCTCCTGAAACCTGCCATTACGATTTACAATGACTCGGCGGAGCTCGATTTGGCAACTCTACCACTCGAGAGGATCTTACTCTGGGGTCTGCCTGCCTGTCTCCAAGAAGGCATATTACCGGACCAAATGGTGAGTCATCCGGGGTTTATTGCATTTGTGACTCAGGTCTCTCAGCTTAAGCAAATGGCTGACTTTGGGATGGGCAGCTTCACTGTCAATTCCCTGAAAGAGGCACTTAACGTCAGCGGGATGATGCCCATGTTTAATGCCAACGCATTGGGGCAGGTATTCACCGATAACTCGAAGCATTTATTTTATACGATTGAGGCCGAAGGGGGCAGCGGTGACGCTACCCGCAAGGTCAAGATCGTCCTCCAGGCCAATGAGAAACAAGTTTTCTATGGTCGGATTGAGTAAAAGGGGGTCCAATGAGTCAACGAATTCTTAGTCTCATTGTTCAAGATCGAGGAGTCGACGCGGCTCTTTTTGAGACCAATATCAGAGAGTGTCGTTATGTGCGCTCCGAGTTCTTCGAGTTTCCAGAGCCGGTCGAGGCCGTTGATGAGCCGGACGAGTCCGAGCAGGATGATGTCTCAGCCGAAGACGAACCAGCGGTGAGCCCTTTGGTCCAGACCTTAGTTTCGCTCCGTGAATCCTTCAGCGAGCGCTACGAGACCATCGCAGTGGGCCTCGGTAGCGGCTATTATACCTGTCGCAATCTAGAGTTGCCGACTTCGGATCCTCGTCAACTAGAGGGTATGGTTGGGTTTCAGCTCGATGACATATCTCCGTTTGATATTGAAGATTTAGCGTTGAGTTGGAGTCGGCGCGGAGAGGGGAATGCCTCTCTGGTCACGGCTGCGACGATGGACCGCGACGCACTGGTAGAACTGCTCGATGCGCTGACCGTTCAGGGGCTTGAACCGCGGATCTTAGCTCCTGCGGCGAGCGCGCTTATGGCAGGACCGCTCGAAGAGGAAGGACCTCTCTTACGTCTGCATGTTCATCGTGGTCAACTTCATTCGGTCGTTGCAGACGGTAACGACCTTTTATGGTGCCGTTCGACTCATTTAGGCGACGACTTAGACAACGACACGCTCATACGTAGCCTCAGCCCTGCAATGGCTGGACTTGCTGCTGAACTCCGACCAACGCGATTTGCGGTGGTGGGAGACTTAGGCTTTGAGCACGATTTATCGACCGCGCTAGGGCTCGAGGAAGTATCGTGGAGTAGCGTATCTGCATCGAATGCAGAAGCCATTCGAGACAAACAATCGGTCGACCTTAACCTGCCATTTTTGATGGGGTGGGCGATTAGTGAAGAACCCCAATGCCCAATGAACTTCAGGTTCGGCGAATTTGCCTATGAGGGCGATTTCGCGCTCTTCCGACGGCCCTTAACTCACTTTGCAACGGGTCTCAGTATCGTCCTCATGCTCATGATGGTCTCTCTCATTACCCGGTCGGTCTTGTCGTCAAATTTCGAGGCTAAACTTAAGCAGCGCTTTTGTGATGAGACAGAGGAGGTCGTTGGTCGGCCGATCTGTGAACCTACGATGGCGCTCAACGTTATGCGAATGCCGCCTGACTTGGGTGGCGTGTCTATCCCGTCATACTCAGCGGGCTTTCTCTTGGAAGCCTTGGGCAAAATTTTACCGAGCGACCTAGACGTGAAGTTTACGGAAATGGACATTCGCTTGGGTCAGACGGCGGATGAGGCGGACCGTGTCCAGGTTCAAGGCGATGCTGGGTCGTTTCAGGATATCAATGCTCTCAAAGATGTACTTAATACCGATGCTTGCGTGTCCAAGGTCAAAGAGGGCAACTCCAAAATGCGCAACGACCGCAAGGAGTTCAATTTGGAGGTCGAATTTCGTTGCCCTCCCGGTGTGAAACCCGGAACTCAGAAAGTCGGAGGGTGAAACGATGGATAAATTATTCGCACCAATCTCTGCAGCCTTTGCCCGACTGAATCCACGAGAACAGCTCTTTGCGATCTTGGGCTCCATCGCAACAGTTGTGTTGGTCTTCACGATTGCGGCTCTCTTGGTGAGTTCATCGTTGGCCAAAGGAGAGCGTAAGATCAACAGCTGGACCGGCCAGCTCGAAGAACTGATCTCGCTAAAATCTTCGTACAAAGCTCTCGAGAAGAAAAATCGTGAGCAGCTCGAGGCACTCAAGTCCTCGCGCTTATCTCTGGTATCGTTTGTCGAAGATTTAGCAAAGAGGGCCGACGTGAAGGTTGGACGTCTCAATGCCTCCGAAGGGCAAGAGGCCGGGGGTGGAATTGTCGAGACCAGGGTAGACCTACGTGCCACCGGACTGAGTGCAGATAAGCTTCAAGAGTTTCTTAACCTGATTGAGAATAGCCCTCAGACGGTATTTATTCGGCGCTTGCAGATTGCACGCCCTTACAAAAAAGACTTGGTCGATGTTGAGATGACCATCGTATCGTTTAAGAGTCGGAGCTAAGTGATATGGAAGACCGTAAAGTTCTACGTTGGGCCCTCTACGTCGCTTTTGGGATCGGGACCTTCTTGGTCGCGACAGTAAGCACATTTCCGACATCGGTTGCTGCACAGCAAGTGACCTCCCAGTTAAAGAAAGCTCTTCCGAAGGATATGGGCGTGGAACTCGGAGGGGTTGGCTTAACCTTCCCGCTCGGAGTCAAGGCAACTGATGTGAAGCTCAGAATGGGACGTGCTAAAACCGCTCCGGCCTATGAGTTTGATTCGATAACAGTCATTCCTGCAATTTCTGCGGTGATTCAGCAGAAGATGGGTGGCTCAGCGTCCGTCGAAATCGGTGGCGGGCAAATCGACGCAAAGTTTGCGCAGGGGGCCTCTGGTCAAGTGGAATTCAAGGCTGAGGCGGAAGGTGTAAATCTGCACGCCATTCCGGCGCTG
>JAYYQC010000023.1:0-10000 GCA_036128675.1 Myxococcota bacterium
GCAAGTTCCGCAAATCTTCCACTGATGGGGACGGTCGGCTTGACCGCGGAAGGTGAATGGAAGGGGAATTTAGCGAAATCCTCTTTCGACGCTTCATTACAGATGCAGAACCTGGGAATGGGAGCGGCTAAAATCTTCTCGATTGCATTGCCGGCTATTTCTCTGGGTAACGTTAATCTGAAGGTTAGCAATAAGCAGGGCAAGATGGAGTTGACAGAGTTTCAACAGGGCGGCGGTAACTTTTCGGTGCAGGCGAAAGGCAGCGTTAGGCTAAAGCAGCGATTTTACAGCAGCACGTTGGACCTCTGCTTCAAACTCAAAGGCGATGAGACTTTCCTCAAAGAGAATCCCAAATTGAAAACAAGCATGGACCTCGGCACCGCGGTCTTACATAAAGACAGCGACGGATTTTTGCACGCACCGGTCAAAGGACCGATTCGGGCCATGCGTCCACCTCGCAGTCCTAAGCCCTGCAAAGGACTTTGACGCACGAGAGGAGAGCACCGAATGAGAATTGCTGTTGACCTTATCGTTGGTGGCAGGCTTGCGGTACGCACACCCATTGGCGAAGGGGTCATGACTCTCGGAGCGTCGCAGTCGTCAGATCTTTGCTTGCCGCACGAGGGTGTCGATTCAACGCACTTAGTCTTTCATCGACGTGGTGTTAAGCTCAGCTGTTCCAATCGAAGCTCTAAGCCCTTTTCGGTCAATGGTGAAGAAGTTGCCGAGTCGGTTCGATTGGCCGATGGCGATAAGGTGACCTTTGGACCGGTGACCCTTAAGTTTCGTTTTGTCGCAGAGGAGGTTGGGCAAGCCACTGCGACGATGATGCACGGCGCGGTGGCGAAGGTTGAAACTCCAATCGTGAAGATACCCATGGAGAGCGGCGATAAGCTCTGGGACCTTCCTGCTGGCGGTGCGGTTATTGGAACGCAAGATGGTGTAGATATTCAGCTTCGCGACAACTTTGTGTCGCGTCGCCATGTTCAATTGGTCCCCAGCGAAATCGGTGTTCGGGTCGAGGACTTAGATAGTCGAAATGGCGTATTCGTTGGCTCTCAGCGTATTCGGAACGCGGAGATGCAGCCGCCCTTTCAGCTAAAAGTTGGTGATACAGTGGTTCATGTCCTGCCAGCGGATGATGGTGACGCCATCCCATCGGTGCCGGCGCTGATTGGTAACTCGCCGGCGATGTCGCAACTTAAATCATTGGTAACTCGGGTTGCTGCTGCCGATATTCCGACGCTGATTCTCGGAGAAACTGGTACGGGTAAGGAGATCATTGCACGTCAGGTGGCGGCAGCCAGTAATCGGTCTCATCGACCATTTTTGACCCTGAACTGTGGGGCGCTGAGTCCAGAGCTCCTGGAGTCCGAGCTTTTTGGTCATGAAAAGGGTGCGTTCACCGGGGCGGAGATGCGGCGAGTTGGCGCTTTTGAAGCGGCCGATGGCGGTACCCTCTTTCTGGATGAAATCGGTGAATTACCCCTTACGATGCAGGCAGCGCTTTTGCGGGCGATTGAATATGGCGAAGTGAGAAGGGTGGGCTCGGCGGAGGCGTTTACTGTGAACGTACGAATTATCGCCGCTACAAACCGCGACCTCGATGCAGAGGTGAAGGCCGGGAAGTTCCGGGAGGACCTACTCCATCGGTTGAATGTGATCGTCTTGAGAGCAACCCCCCTTCGTGAACGAGGTGAGGATATAAGGCTCTTAGCGAAACACTTTGCTCAAGAGTTTTCACCGCCAGGGAGAACGGTAAGCTTTGAGGAAGCGAGCTGGTCCAAGATGCTGTCGCATAGCTGGCCAGGCAATGTTCGTGAGCTTCGAAACGCGATCCAGCGAGCTTTAATTCTTTCGACTTCATCCAAACTCTTACCTGACGACTTGCAATTGAGCGCAGCCCCAAGCACACCGTTGAAGGCACAGAGCAGCTCGTTGGATAGTGCCCCAGAGGCACTGACGATGGAGGAGCGAGAGCGTGAAGCAATTGTCGATGCGCTTCGCGAAACGAGAGGCAATAAGTCGGAGGCAGCGGAAAAGCTGGGGATCAGTCGCTCGACCATTCACCGCAAACTGGAACGTTATTCAATTTCCTCTCGGGAATGGCTGAGCTGATTACTCTACCTTCGCTGAACAACTCGTCGCGTCTTGATAGCGCTTGCACAGTTCTTCGTTGCAAATAAAGAAGGTGAGGTCCGCCTTGATATTGGCCTCACCGGCTGTCTTACCGGTGAACTTGGCAGCGATGGTCTTTGCGAAAGCTTTCGCGTCGACGAAGTCCTTGGCCGCATAGGTATCTTGGGTGAGGGCAACAGTCGCAGGCGCGCTAAGCTTGCCCTTAAATGGCGTGACAGTCTTGAGAACATGTCCCTCGGCTGGCGTGATCGTAAGGTCGCATTGACCGGTTGCACCCACTTTCACTGCATCCTTTGCTGTGAAAGCTACGCTGTAGGGCTTTGCCTCTGATGCCAGGGAGCTGCCGGCGGCACCAAGGACGAAGACAAGGGCAACGAGGGCGGCTGGAAGTGAGCTCTTCATGAACAATCTCCTGTGTAGATAGTGGACGAGTCTCCACTCGCCCTATTTAAAATTAACGCATTTTCTAGGGACAATCAGATCTTTTTTAGTCGGCCTTCTAGCTCAAGTCGGGCCGGCTCAAGCTCGTCAGGGGTCTTGACTGGAAAGAACCGTGACTGGTGGCCGTCTCGCGCTACACGTAGATAGCAAGCGTCGATAAAATGGGTGAGCTCACCGATAAGACGTTCAAATTGAACAGCTTTTTCTCCGTCAACGACCTTGTTAGCCCGGAACCAAGTAAGCTCGGCTTCGGTATCCCAGCACTCGACATTCATCCAAAATGTATTGGTGTTGAAGACTTCGAGAGATTCGATGTCAAAATCGGGAGGGATCCGGAAGCCTTCGACAATTTCGACTCTTCCATCGACTGAGATAGGCGCTCCGCCCTTATCACCCGCAACCCGAGGAGCCGCCTCAACGGTCATCGCTTTGCCGCCCCGGATGTGCGCACCGAGCACAATGGGGTCGAGTGTCGCAAGGATGTTGTCGACATTGCACATGAAGACATATTTCCCACCGCTATTGCGGAAGTTCTGGAAGGCTTCAGAGCGTTTTACGGCATCGAGAACATCGCCATGACCTGGGGCAAATGGAGATGCTTCGCCGTTAGAGGTCTTAAATAATCCACCGTCTGGGGTCAGCCGAAGCGAGATGTTCTGCACTGCGGTCTCAACATTTTCGGCAGCGTAACCGAAAAAGTCATTGTCTCGAAGATGACGCAGAGTCGACTCGTGCGTACTGAAGGAGTTTAGCAAAAGGATACGTGGGAAGTAATTGCTGCACGCTGCCGCGCTGCTTTTCAATTTCCACCCGAGAAAGCTCAGGTTGTCGGTCACCGACACAACGCCTTTGACCACGCCACCAAAGCGTGTCGCCATGCCACCGTTGAGGACCAAAATCATCACCTCTCCGGCGGCGATTGCATCTTCACCAAGCTGCCTGAGCTCGACTGACTCAGGTGAGTCAGTGTCAGGAAGTGTGTGAAGATTGTGTGGAGCCGGAGGCTGAAGGTCACCACCGATGAGATTTGTGTTTACGTCTTGAGTGTCGGAGGTGAGCACCTGGGCCACTTGGACGAGTGTATCCTCATCAAAATAGTGTTGGGCCAGCAGGGCTCTTGTGGGATTATCCAGGGAAGCGATTGCTGCTTTTAAATTGCTCATGCGCCTCTTTTAGCTGGGGAACAAACCGAAGGGAAGATGTCGGGTTGTTTGAGCTGACGATTGGGGCTGTGGTAGCCTCGGGGCACGGGAATAGAACTTGAATAGAGAGAGCCTGAGTGACGCCTGAATTCAAAGTGTTTGTCAAAGACGATGTCGGCTACGACAAGACCTATACCTTCGGGTGTGGGCGGGTTTCGATTGGTCGAGCTGAGTCGAATGATATCATGATGAAGGAGCGAAACGTTTCACGGCAACATGCAGCATTTGACTTTGAGCGTGAGGGTGCTTGGGTAGAAGACCTTGGAAGCTACAACGGGCTCTTCGTTAACGGGGAGCGCCGCGTGGAGCGTGTTGCGCTTCGGGTTGGAGACGTTGTAACGGTTGGGGATTTCTTGCTTGAGGTTCAGGCTGAGGTTTTACCGGAGGCTAAGCACGAAGAAACCACCAACCCAGGCATGATGTTGGCTGGCGAACCTACCAATCCGGGTTTTACGCTCGATTCGGACGAAGCCATTGTTACGATGGAGTCGGGACAGTTCCGTGCGATGACGGATGACGACATCGACGTGGCTGAATCGGCAGCACCTAAAATCGAAAAAACCGCGATTATCCGAATGGACGCTGATATCAGCGAAATCAAATCAACAAAGGTTGATACCTTTGAAGAGGTCGCGGGCTTTCTGATGGGCACCGGGGACTGGCAGGGACACGAGTTTGCAGTGCAGACTTCTGAGCTCGTTATTGGCCGAACCGATGATTCCGACATCGTCTTGAACCACCGATCGGTCTCCGCGAGACACGCGATGCTGATGACTCGGCATGGTCGCAGTAGACTTTTAGACTTGGGTAGTAGCAACGGTACGTTGGTGAACGGCGAAACGTATGCGGACGTGGAACTCCAGTCTGGTGATCGCGTCCAACTCGGCCATACGACCTTTATTTACACGACTGGTTTCGATGCGGAGAAAACGCGCAAGGAGATCAAAGCGCAATCTATCGCCCCAGGCCAGGCCAACGAGCACCTGGGCTCTGGCCCCGCTGAGACCACGGGCTCTGCATCGACTAAATCACCACCACTTGGGCTCTTTATGGCGGCCTTGGCAGTCGTCGCTTTCGGAGGCTGGTTCTATCTAAATCAAGGTAGTGATGCAGAGAATCAAGATTTACAGGCGCAACCTGTATCGCCGACGCCGACAAGCGTCGCGTTAGAGTTATCGCCGAGAGAGGTGGAGAGTCGCCTCAACGAAGTTAGGGCGGCCATGACCCAGCGTCGTTGGGCGATTGCTCTTGATGCTTTAAATGGACTCCAAGGAAAAGTCGCAGATCAAGACGCGGTCACTCTCACTGAGCTTCGAGCCAGCGCACTGTTGAACCAATCAGCCGAATCTTCGCTCCTCAAGGCGCAACAAGCGTCAGCCCAAGAGTCCTGGGATGAGGCCTTCAATGCATTGAGTGCTATTGACCGTGAAAGCGTTTATTTCGAGGAGGCCAGCGGGCTTAAGGTTCGTGCACAGGGTGCATTGGTAGATGAGCGGGTTGCGAGGATTCGTAGAGCTATCGACCAAGGTAGTTTTAGCGGAAGCTTGGATGATGACTTGAGTGAGCTGCAGGGACTCTCCCCGGAAAAGTATGAAGAGCTCTCGGCCGAGCTGAAGGCTGCCCGAGAACGAGCTGCGCGTCGAAGCGCGGAGGCGACGCGCGCCAAACCAACGCCTCGACAGGCCTCAAGCAAGTCCGCATCAAGACCCGCGCCAAAGGCGCCGACAAGAGAGGTTAAGGCCGAAGCGAAGCCCAAGCCGAAACCAAAACCGACCTCAGCGACGAGTAGTGTCTCCTCGAAGGCAATCGGTTACGCAAGTACCGGTACCAAAGCCTACAATGGCGGTGACTATGAAGGGGCACTCGCTGCGTTTAAACTCTGCCTAAAGTCTGCGCCTACCTACGGCAATTGTTTGCTTGGCATCGGCGTTGCGTATGAAAAGCTTAACAATTTCCCAAAAGCTAAAGAGAATTTCGTCAAGTTTCTCAAGTACGCGCCAGAACACAAGCATGCTGAGCTTGTGAAGAAGAAGCTTAAGCGAATCGAGTCACGTTGACTTCTCCCAACGTGCGTGGTCAATCCGAGCTATGGATATGAGAGACCTATGGGGTGCATCCCAAAAAGCCCCACCGAAACGCGGTGCGATGACTGTTTCGCAGCTCAATCAGCGTGTGAAGAGTCTCTTAGAGCGTCAACATCCCCAAGTCACCGTTATCGGCGAATTGAGTGCACCTCGGGTAAGTGGTGGCCATTGCTACTTTAAGCTTAAAGATGGTGGTGGCGTCGTCGCTGGTGTGATGTTTCGTAGCCAGTTATCCCGGGTCGGCTTCCGCGTAGAGCACGGACTTCAGGTGGTCATCGAGGGGCGGGTCACCCTCTATGCACCGAGCGGGCAGTATCAAATCGTCGCAGAAAAGATGACGCTTCAAGGCCAGGGTAATCTGCAGCAGGCCTTCGAAGCCCTGAAAGAGAAACTCAAGGGCGAAGGACTCTTTGAGGCGGAACATAAGAGATCATTACCTCGATTCCCCCGTAGGGTAGCGGTCATCACCAGTCTTCATGGGGCGGTCCTGCGCGATATCGTCGAAGTAAGTCAACGGCGTTGGCCTCAGGCCCGGCTCTTGGCAGTTGGCGCCAAGGTTCAGGGATCTGAGTGTGCTGACTCACTCTTACGCGCCCTCGCACGGATTGAGGCAAACCGAGAGCGGCATCAGATCGATGTTGTTATATTGGCCCGAGGCGGCGGTTCCTTCGAAGACCTTTTTCCATTCAGCGATGAGCGCTTGGTGCGAGAAATTGTACGTTACCCAATTCCGGTCGTGAGTGCGGTCGGACATGAAACCGATTTTTCCCTAAGTGACTTTGCTGCTGATCTTCGTGCACCGACACCATCGGCGGCGGCGGAGCTTGTATTTCCTGAGCGCGAAGAGATTCGGTCCTTACTCATTCAGCGATTGAGCGTTGCCTCGGTGGTAATTCAAAGGCAGCTATCGCGTTACCGTCAAACACATTCGAGTCTTAGTCGGACACTCCTACGTTTCAGAAACCGACTCCGCGATGACCGAGAAGAAATTCTGCGTCGTGAGTCTATCTTAAGCCAATTGCTTCAAGAGAGGATCGACGCATTACGCGAAGAGCTCGGAACTGCCCGTAGTAAACTGGACCGAGCGCATCCTGGCCGACGGTTGGATGCGGCGCGCGCTGCACATCGAACAATCCATCGTCGGCTTGTCGACTCAATGCAAGCGCAACTGCATAAGCGCCGCACGTCAATGAAGCTCGCGATGGGGCGCCTTCATGCCCTGTCCCCATTATCGGTCTTGGACCGCGGATTTAGCGTCGTGACGACTTCGGCCGGTTTGGTATCGTCAGCCAAAATGCTTCGCGCCGGAGATGATGTCGAAATACGATTTTCCGACGGTCGAGTACGGGCCAAAGTCGATGAACCATTCGATTTAGACGACAGCGAAAGGATAAATGATGACTGAGAAAACTGATGAATTGAGTGTTGAAGCAATTCTTGAAGAGTTGTCTGACATCGCCGATGAGTTAGAGAATGGAGATTTACCGCTGGATAAAGCTCTGTCTCTTTTCGAGAAAGGTGTTCAGCTCAGCGCGCAGGGAACGAAACGCCTTGACGACGCGGAGCAGAAACTTGAGATCCTTCTCGAGCAAGGTGAACGCGAAGAACACACGCTCGAAGAATTATGAAAAAAATTCGTGCGGATATCTTGGTGGTTCAACAAGGCATTGCTGAATCTCGGGCCAAAGCTCAGGCAATGATTCTCGCGGGCCAGATTTTGACCACCGACGGCGTTCGCATCGAGAAGGCTGGACAATTGTTGGCGGAAGACAGCCCACTTTACTTTAAAGGTGCTCGGTTAAAGTTTGTGTCGCGTGGTGGCCTGAAACTGGAAGGTGCCTTAGAAGCATTCGAAACGGATGTGCGGGATTTGGTTTGCCTCGACGTTGGTGCATCAACCGGCGGCTTTACAGACTGCCTCCTCCAGCGAGGTGCTGCCCGCGTATATGCAATTGATGTTGGTTATAATCAGCTAGACTATCGACTTCGCGACGATACTCGGGTGATCTCGATGGAGCGATTCAACGTTCGGCATCTAAGCGTCGATGACCTTCCCGAACGAGTCCAATTTATCTGTTTCGACGTGAGCTTTATCTCGCTCGAGCTTGTTCTTGAGCCGGCTCTTAGGGTCGCTGCACCAGGAGCTCAGCTTGTGATGTTGGTGAAGCCGCAGTTCGAGGTGGGACGAGAAAATGTAGGGAAAGGCGGAATTGTCCGTGATATCGCAGCGCGAGACGCAGCACTGGAAAAAATACAAGAAGTGGCGCGTCGGGCCGGGCTCGAAAACCTTCGTACGATAGAGAGCCCGATTACGGGTACGGACGGGAATGTCGAATTTTTGCTCTATGGGTGCTGGAAGGGGTGAAATTACTCGGGGATTTATCGTAGGTTGTGAGCTATGCGGAGGGAAATGAGGCTAAGTCTGTATGAAGATTAATTGTCCACAGTGTGATCAGAGCTATGAGTTCGATGACCAATTGATTCCTGTTGCAGGTTATATGGCGCACTGTAGTCGATGTGCGCATGTATTTTTTCTCGCCCGAGGCGGGATTCAAGAACTTCATGAGATCGAGGCGGCCGGCGAGCCCTCGCTGTCAAAAGAACCAGAGATTCAGCCGCTCACCGATGAAAACACTGACGATATCTTGCCGCCTGAGACCGATGATTCACCGGATTCCGAGTTGGAAACCCGTGAGTTCAGTGGTGTAGCGCTTGAGGGGGCTGAAAACTTTGAGATGCCCGGTGAAGCCTTTGGTTCGCCGGATGCCGAGACCAATGAGGCTTCGACACAAGACGATGGTTTCGGGGAAGACGCAACCGAAGCAACTCAGGCAGCCGACTTCGATGAGATGTTGGCGCTCTCGGGAACTCTGGGCGAGCCGCTGAGCATAGACTCCGACCCTTACAAAGCGCAGACCGCTCCAAGTATTGGAGGGATGCTCGTCAAGGCGCTGCTCGGATTTGGTGCAATCGGTGCATTCGGCGTCGCCGGGCTCTACTTTCTGCTTCCAGACCTCTACAACGATTACTTGGCAGACGTGACTGGTATTCGTGCCGGCACGCATCCACGCGTAATAGAACTGCAGGCGGTAATTCCACCACTCTTAAACTCGGATACAGCAACCGACCGGGCGAAGGCTTTCGATTTAATTAAGGAAGGTCTTGAACTTGAGTCGGACGACGAAGTGCTTTTGGGCCTTGGTGGACTCTTCTACACCCTCGAGTCCATTCGCTTTGAGACCAAGGGTCAGTTGGTACGCGATGAAGGTGACTACGCGTCCGAACGTATACGAAAGTTAAGTAAGCTCTCGATTGATGAACGTACACCTGAGACACTCGATGAAATTAAAGCGCTGAAGCAGCGCGTCTTTGAGGGCTCATCTGAAGGCACTGAACTCGACAACCAAGCAAGTCGAAATACATTGTTAAGCTCTCGCCATACGGGCAGGGCGCTCGAGCTAAATGCGAAACTATCAACAGCTCTTGTTGCGCGTTCTCTTGAAGCAACAAGTAACGAGAAGAGCGTTGAAAATGCAGACCGCTATCTCAAGCGCCTAAAAGCCAGTTTAGACATTGCCGACCTAAAAGATCCTGCGGCGGTAACGGACCCATGGGTGGCGGTAGCGCTGGGTTACCGAAACATTTATCAAGCAGATACTCTTTCGGCTGCGGAAAATTACTTCGCCCGGGCTCAGGAGCTCTCGCCGGCCCTCATTGCGGCGCAGACAGGCTTAGCTGAAGTCGCCTATCGTCAGGCCAATTGGGATTTGGCGGCGTTGCGGTTGGATAATATCCTCATGTCTTCTCCGGAGCACGAACTTGCTAAATATTGGAGAGATATTCTCAAGCTCGTAATCGAACCGATCGTCGTGGCACCGGTGGCACCGGTGGCACCAAAGGTTAAAGGGCCTGGTAAAGAGACGAAGGTCAAAAAGAAGAAGAAAAAGCGAAATCGCAAAAAGAAAAAGCGAAAGAAACGCACTAAGCGAAAACCAAAATCCCTGTGAGCTACCTAGTCGCTGTTATTCTTTTCTTCGGTTCGTCGGAACGGTACAGCGATCCTTTTGATCTCGACGCCGAACGACACGTAGCTCAGGCGATGCTGGCAGAGTTGGAAAACGAACCGAGGGCAGC
>JAYYQC010000024.1:0-14320 GCA_036128675.1 Myxococcota bacterium
TATCTCGGAGCTTGAGTTAGCGCATCTATATTCCCCGACCAATAGCTGGATCACTCAGGAACTCATCTTTAGACTCTTGCGTGATGAAGGGAATATAGGGCGCGCCCGAGAGGTTATTGACACCGCACTGCTCTACGCACCCGAATCACCAGGCCTAAACCGGATATATGTACTTTTCGAAGTTGGATACGGTTCGATTCACCCCCGGCTTATCTCTTCCCTGTGGCGCTTAATTGAAGACCCGAATACACGCGTTTTGGGGCGTGACTTATTGGAGGAGCTTGGAAGTAAATCGCACCGAGCAGTCTTTGCGCCGAAGACCTCTCAGAGATGTGCAGACCTTGCCCTGAAAGTTCTATCCTCAAATAAATCAACCGTGCTTGCGAGGGTCAGGGAACTTCATACGCCGGGGAAAGGCTGCTGGCAGTGAATGGTTTGGACCACTTCAACGTCTTGGGGTGTATGAAAGACTTTGCATTGGGCCTTCGAAGTTCCCTTCGTTTCATTGCACTTACCGTCCTTATCAGCGGCTGCTCTACGACGCGTACATGGGTGCCGGCGATAACATTGCCGTTCGAGTCGCTGGCACCGGTCAGTGTATCGGCAATGAGCGCTGAGTTGGAGTTCGATGCAATCGCTGACGGCCAAAGATTGAAGCTCGACGGTGTTTGGGTGAGCGAAGGACCTGACCGTTTCAGATTGGAGTTACGTGCGCCAACCGGCGGGGTAGTTTTTTCGGTGGCAACCAATGGCCAGGAAATTACTTGTTACGATGCGAGGGCGGCTCTTTTCTTTCAAGGCGAAGCGACCCCTCGAAGTTTTGATTTACTGCTACCGATGGCACCGTTAGCCCTCGAAGGACGCCAATGGCTTGCTTTACTTCTTGGTGCATTTCATCCACCGAGAGATGCTCTCTATGAGCGAGCGGATGATAGAAGTGTGCGTGCTCGCTTCAAGCAGGGGGCCAATGATGTTGAGGCTCTTTTTGGTTCAGATGCCTTCTTGCAAACGCTCCGTATTCTCGGGGCGGAAGGTGCGGTCGAAGTAACCTATGGCAAACGCGATAACGATGGGCGCTCACTCGAGACCTTAATTGAAGATTCTGAGGGTAAACATCGCATGCGCATGCGCCTACGCGATATTCGTGGTGCTGAGACCTTTCCGGATAAAGTGTTTAAGATTCGTTTGCCTCAGGGCGTCGAAAAAATTGCACTCTAGGCGCTTAAGTGTGTCGATGGATCTTTGCCAAAACACTGGCGACATCTCGTAGTTGAAATGGCTTTTTGAGAAAACCGGCTACACCACGCGCGTTGAGAGCTTCCTGGTCCCAACCGATTTTCCATCCACTCATCAGAATAAATGGGGTTTCCTTCCCTTGGTCGCGTAGCTGATTGAAAATATCCCAGCCCGACATATCGACGAGGTCGAGGTCACAAATATAGAGGTCGAATTCGGTCTGAGATTCCATTAAGGCATCGCCGTTCACGAAATTTTCTGCACGGTATCCCTGCTGATGCAAATAGTCACAGAGCAGCTCTCCGATGACCGCCTCATTATCAATGACCGCAATATTAAGTTCCGTAGAGAGATCTACTGAGCTTCTTGTGGCTCGGTTTGGCTTGAAGCTCAGCCTAAAGACGGAACCTCTCGGTTCGCCTCGGTGATAAGTGAGATGAATACCGGAACGCAGGAGGAGATTCTTGGAGGAAGCAAGTCCAAGACCACTGCCTTCTGAGCCTTTAGAACTGTAAAACGGTTCGAAGAGTCTTGCTTCGACGTCGGGTGCCACGCCGGGGCCATTATCACTGACATCGAGGATGAGAGCGCCAGAGGATTCGTCTTGTGAGAGGCCAATGGTAATGACGCCGCCCTCGACGAGCGCTTCGGTCGCATTCTTGACGAGATTCAACAGAGCTTCGAGCACACTGTGTCGATGACAAAGCGCTTTTGTCCCCGGCTCAAGTGACGAGTGAATGGTCAGACGGATCCCGGGAGGCAAGAGCGGATTGACCCATTGAACCACTGTCTTGACGATATCGGCGAGTTCGACTTGCTCCACGTCGTCTCTTGGTTGATTCCAATGCGAGACGCGATCGATGACTGATTGGCTGTGGGTGAGTGCACTATCCATGGCATCGAGCGCCGATAACATCGGAGCCGCATCACAATGCTTTCGTAGAACCTCAAGATGCGAAGCTACAATGGTTAAAGCATTGGTGGCATCGTGTGCCCAGCCAGAGGAGAGTTCGCCTAAGGTTCTCATGCGCTGCGCACGTGCCCGCTGCCGCGCGGTTGCGCCAAGGGTTAGTCGATAGAGAGTGACTCTGACGGGCGTATCATACCGTTGGGAAGTGTGCTGAATGACGGTTTCAAAGAAGGCTTCCTGTGTATCTATCGTTGTGGAGAACCCGGGAATTGCTTCGCCTGCTACCAGCCCTTCGTGGCTTTGTGGAATGGGTAACTTATCGGGCCAGCCAAGGTTAAAGGCCTGGGTCGCTTGATTTATTGCGAAGACGGTACCGTCATCGGCCAAAAGGACGAGCGGTGTTGGGTGAGATTCGATGAGGTCTCTCAACCTTCTATCGAGCATCTCATTCAGCTGATTGCTAAGGTCTGCTCTCTGTGTCATCCAATGCTCCCAGACGATTCAATCCAACAGAGGAGAAGCTATATGGCAACCTATATCCTGGCAATTGATCAAGGGACCACTGGAACCACTTCTTTGGTCGTGAAGTTCTCACCTGGCACCGAAAAGCCGGTGGAGGTTGTATCCCGTGGTTATCGAGAATTTCCCCAACATTTTCCGAAGCCAGGTTGGGTCGAACATGATTTGAATGAGATTTGGGGCTCGGTTGAGGTCTCCATCGCCGAGGCATTGCAAAAGGCAGAGCTCAAGGGTGAGGATATCCAAGCAATCGGTATCACGAATCAGAGAGAGACCACCGGTATCTGGGATCAGGATGGTAAGCCCATTCATAATGCGATTGTCTGGCAAGATCGCCGAACCGCGGACTTTTGCGGAAGTTTACGTGAGAAGAACCTGAGTGAGCTCTTTTCTAAAAAGACAGGGCTCGTGCTCGACCCTTATTTCTCAGGCACGAAGGTACGCTGGTTACTTGAAAATGTGGAGGGAGCTCGAGCACGCGCTGAATCGGGCGAGTTGCGCTTTGGGACAATCGATACATGGCTGGTCTGGAATCTGACCGCGGGCGACGTTCACATCACAGATGTTACCAATGCCTCGAGGACCCTGATGCTCGATATTACGCAGGGCTCTTGGGATGAGGAGCTTTGTTCTGCCCTCGATGGAATACCTGAGAGCTTACTTCCCGAAGTACGCTCCTGTTCAGAGGTCTATGGTAAAACTAGAGGCCTCTCAGTCTTGCCTGATGGAATTCCAATCGCCGGGATTGCTGGAGACCAACAGTCCTCTCTTTTCGGACAAGCTTGTCTTAACCCCGGAATGGCCAAGTGCACTTATGGTACCGGCGCGTTCGCGCTGGTGAATATTGGCAATACATTTCGTCAAAGTAAGAATGGAATGTTAACGACGATTGCTTGGAAACTTGGCGATGAGATTACGTATGCAATCGAAGGTAGTGTGTTTATTGCAGGTGCAATCGTCCAATGGCTGCGAGATGGTCTTGGTATTATTGAATCGAGTAGCGATGTTGAGGCGCTTGCGCGCAGCGTCGAAGACAATGGTGGCGTGACTCTTGTTCCAGCTCTGGCGGGACTCGGCGCACCGCACTGGCGCCCGGAAGCCCGAGGCGTGATCTATGGTCTGACCCGCGGCAGCAATAAAGGGCATATCGCGCGTGCAGCCTTGGAAGGCATTGCCTTTCAGGTACGAGACCTGATGGCGGCGATGGAAGCGGATAGTGGTCTGAAGATTAACGAGTTACGAGTCGATGGTGGTGCCACGGCAAATGAGCTCCTCATGCAATTTCAAGCCGATGTTTTAGAGACCAAGCTTCTACGCCCTGAAGTATTAGACACAACCGCCCTCGGAGCCGCTTACTTGGCAGCTCTTGGAGTAGGTATTCTTGAAACTCCGGCGGATGTGATGTCGGCGTGGCTCAGCGAGAAGTCATTTAAGGGCGAAATGTCGAGTGACGAAGTCGAAGAGCGAAACCGTGCTTGGCAGACTGCGTTGCAGAAGGCTTAATCTTCTTCCGTGGGGTCTGCGATCACGATGGTCGAGAAGAGCAGACTCCGCGCTCTCCAATTGTAGAGTCCGGCAATTCCGAGAGCGTCGTAGGACGTATTCTCGGATAGAAACGATTGCAGCTGCCAGTAGTAGCTGCCAGCTGACAGACTTAGGCCCCCTGCGAGGCTTGGTAAGCTCGGCAGGGTGACAGAAGTGGTTGGACCATCACTGAGTGCCATCCATTGAATGACGGGTCGTGAGAGCATCGGAGCACCTTCACAAGGTTGATACTGTTCGATGTCATAGACCCAACTTAGGTTGGCGGTTGGTCTAACCTCAGGGAGGTCTTGGGGAAGAAGCTCGGTTGTCATGGGGATTGCTTCCCCGGGTAAGAGCGCGCTTGTATTGGTTCGGTTGTGTACTTTTAGGAATGGCGCACCCAAGAGGTAGGTTGTTACCTGAGGATTACCATAGTACCGAATATCCGATTGAGGTGAATAGGTATAAACCCGCCCTGTCTCTGGATCTTCGTAGCCCATTGCTACGGTGAAATCGACGTTCATCTGAATGAACTCCAGTCCATCCGCGAACTTACCTGGGATGGTCAACGTCGGTTGGGTATCGGCCGCGCCGGACGTTGAGGACCACTGCCAGACACCCATCGATCCAAAGTCATACCAGACGCGTTCCCTGAAATAGGAAGGTAGCGCTGTGACGGTGGGATCCTCGGGTTCGCCATCGCCGTAAGGTGGGTCTACGAGGTCTAAGACGAACGTCTCATTAATGGGCGTATCGATGAGTATGTCTGCATTTTCGTAAATGCGCGTACACATGTTCAGTCGACCAACGGGCATGCAACTTTCACTCTCAGGACAGTCGTCAGCGTCATCGCAAAGATCACCACTGCTATTGCTCAGATTCATAAAGGGACGAAGTCCCATTGCGTGGGCTTTGAAACTTCCGTCTTCTTGAAAGTAACCGGCGAGCGCTATCAAACTCAGATCACCTGAACGTGAGACTAATTCGTAGGGACCATTGCTGATGACGCTGGCATTGAGGCCTGGGTCAGGCAAGGGTTCTGAGAACGAGCGCTGGGTTGTCGTAACAATGACAGTATCATCACCCAGATTGAACTCGTCCTTAATCCGGACAACATCTCCCCGAACAATTGGTGGTACGACTGAGGTTGGTTCGGGGCACTCCGGAAGAGGGTCTGGTGGAGCGGCTGGATTTTTACTCAGTCCTAGGATGAGATTCTCCGAGCCAAGGTCGAAAATACTCGCATTACCATAACCTTGTTTGCCGCCATGAACCGCGTGAATGCCATTTAAGTCGTGTGATGAGAGAACGATCTGCCCTTGGTCATTTGTGTAGCCATAACTCCACTCAGGCGCATTTTCATCGGCGGCGTTGAGCATAATAAATGCCCCTGAAATTGGGTTGCCGTTGGGGTACTGAACAACCGTGACATTTACTGAGCCACGAATGGGACGACCGGATATCCAGGTCGGCGCGGTGCTGGGATCAAAATACGTGTAACTTAAAGGAGTCTCAAAAGTATAACCGTCAATGATAACCGACACAGCGCGCGTACCTTCAGTGGCAGACCGAGGTGTTCTAAAATCAAGGCCCGCATCTGAGGTCGCTTCGATTTGCATTGCCGAGAGTCCATCGAATTTCAAGGTGACCTGCGCACCTTCTATGGTTTGAGCGAGGTTTGGCCCACTCAACCTGAGCGCGGTATTACCAGCAACAGCTCCATCTTCGGGATTAAGTGTAAGGTCACCGAGATCGATGTAGCGATACGCCTGCTCCAAGTTGAGAGTCGAACCGGAGGAGTCATCGATTGCGACATCGACGAGACCTGCGTTCATTCCAGGAGGTGTTATGCATTCAAGTTCGTAGTCCGATAGCTCGCTGCATGTGGCGGCTTGCCCATCGAATCGAACGGTGAGAGGCGTGTCGAGGTCTGCAACCACGATGCGTGTTTGGTTTCCCCCTTCGATGGGGCCGGCGCTTGGCCACAATGAGATGATTCGCGGATCGTCACGTGATGGGTCGATGAAGGTGAACACGGATGGTGCGTTGAGAACGCCGGTATCGTTACTGATAGAGAGGTCGACCAGCCCTTCGCCAGCTGCTCCGGGGGAGGTGATGGTCATCGCTGAGCCATCAAGGCTAAGGTTCGTGCTGACCGCGGGGCGGTCACCCAGCGTAGCGAGACTTGGGTCGATGAAACCACTTCCTTGAATTCTGAGCGACTCGCCTCCGGTTGTGAATCCGACTTGTGGTGAAATGTTACCGAAGCTGAGTGGATCATAGATAGTCAATGCTGCAGGCAGTAGTGCTTCGCCGTTGAGGTTTGAGACGACCACATCGTGCAGGCCTGGAGGCAGAGCAGGGGTCAGTACTTGAAGAGTTTGTTCGTCAAGAAGCGTGACCTGCAGTGCATTTTGACCAGCGATCTTAACCTGGGTTCCGGCGACAAAACCGTCTCCGATGACAAAGAGACGCTGTCCAGATTGAGACGGTAAGCGACTTGGTTGTATGCGGTCTAGCTCTACGGGGCTGTAGTAAGAGTAAGCGTTGGCTAGAATGACCTCGGCTGATATTCCTGGCTCGATGAATACCTGGAGTCGGAGGGTGACTGCTTCGGGAAGAGTCCCTGGTGGGGTTAAGCACCTGATTAAATTATCACTTATGACCTGAAGGTTCGTACAAGAGCTGCGGTTACGGCCCAGCGTTATAGATGGCACTCCGTTGGCTTCGTAGCGTAGAAATCCGGTTCCAACTACATCCACCAAGGTTCCACCCTCAAGTGGTCCGCGATTGGGTTGAACAGAATTTAGCGTAACGCTTGCATCCACAGTTGGCGCTGGCGGGGGAGTCTCTGGAATCTCGCCTGGCTGAGCCAGAGGTTTCCCTGTATCTGGATTATCCCCGGCCACATACTGCTCAACTTCTTCCTCAATGGCTGCCATCAGCCGTTGGCAACCGCTGGTCGCGAACATGATGCCAAGAAGAAGCAATGAGAGGCCGAAAGTGTCTCGAATCTTAGATATTCCACTATACTTCACAGACATTCCCGTTGTAACGGATGAACCGCGTTAGAGTCGCATGGAGGGCACTTCCATACATTAAGTACTATGGGCGCTTTGACCCGCGGCGGTCAACGCAGCGAAGATCATTGATGGTGTTTTGCGCGGAATTTTTTTAGGAAGTGGGCATGGCCAGAATCAAATACATCGCAGTGGCAGGCAATATCGGCTGTGGTAAGAGTACCCTCGTCGAATTTCTGCGACGTCGATACAAACTGAAACCGTTTTTTGAGCCCAACGCCGATAATCCTTACCTTAAAGACTTTTACAAAGACATGAAGGCCTATGCTTTCAAGTCGCAAATCTACTTTCTCGCCCACAAGTTTCGGATGCAGCAGGAATTAGAGAAGCGCAGTCGCCGTGCGACAGTCGTTCAAGATCGAACAATTTACGAAGATGCCGAGGTCTTTGCGGCCTATCTTCACCGCCGGCGTTGCATCACGAAGCGAGATTGGCAGGTCTATCAAGCGCTCTATAGCTCGATATTGGAGAGCTTAAGGCCCCCCGACCTGCTGATCTATCTGCGGGCCGATGTCCGAACCTTGCGTAGGCGCATCAAATTGAGAGGCCGCCCCGAAGAGCAAGATATCCCAACGAGTTATATCCGTCGGCTTAATGAGCTATACGAAGAGTGGTTTGATTCGTACGACCGCTCGCGGACGCTCGTCATCGAGACCGGTCGTACAAATTATTTAGAGGATTTGGAGCACCTCATCGATCTCAAGAGTGAAATCGAGAAGTTTCTCTAGTCCAGAATCACCGGAATGAGTTTATCGAACTCAATGCCGGTCTTTGTGACTTGAGCACGGACACACAACGCTTCAACGCCGCGTTCGACCGCATCTCTGAGCGCTTCGCAATAATCAGAGTCAATCTCCGATGCGAGCTTGAACGACTCAACATCTGCGCGTTGGGCAACAAAGACAATGACGCCTCGATGTCCCTCTCGAACGAGAGAAGTTAGGTAGCGGGCTTCTTCAATCCCCTGAGTGTACTTCGTGTCGGGGAAGACAGCCGCGTCCTCGGTTCGGTGGGTCACGCTCTCGATGATGAGGTGGCTTGCCCGCAGTCCATTGCCTTCGAGTACCATGTCGACACGGCTATGTTGTTGGGAGCGTGGGATCCGCTTGAGCCGAGCATACCCAGCCAGGTCCGGAATCTTACCCTTGAGAATAGCCTCTCCAACGACGGTAAGTGGTCGACCCCCGTGAATGCCAACCGCGGTTTTACCCGAGTAAATAATCTCTAGCTGGTGCTGAAATTTCCGACGTGGGTCTGAGACCTGAGACAGAAGTACCTTATTTCCTGGGTCGGAAAGTCCTTCCATCTGACCGCCATGTGCGCAATGCGCTGTGATTTCCTCGCCACTGCGAAGCTTAACTTCGGCTGAGAAGCGATGGCTGCGCCGGATCAATTTGCCTTCGAGAAGTGGTTCTTCGAATTCCATTTTTTGATTTCCCCAATGAGAAGAGGTGGTTGCCTCTTGTTGAATCTCCCGAACTTCAGAGCTGAGTCTAATGCCGAATGCAGAAATCTCGTCAAGAACTTGCACCCGAAAACGCGACATTTCGTTGACCCGTTACTGCTAACCGTTTAGGGTGAAGCTATGTGGAAGATATGGATAAGTGCGTCAATTCTCAGCCTCTCACTGATTGCCGTGGGGCAGAGTGGGAGCTCAACATCTGTTGAGATGAGCGGAGGTCCAGCGGACCGAGCGTCGGCATCGCAGAGATTTGAGAAGTTATCAGACGCCCAAATAATTGAAAAAGCTCAGAAACTTATCAACCGCATGCGCAAAGATTACACGAAAGTGCTCTCGCTTCTCACCGAGGCCCGTGAGCAGCGTGACATCGTGAAGTTAAACGCCGTCAACGACTCCCTCACGCAAATCAAAGGTCTTCTACGTGCGGCTGAAGCGAGTAACGTCAAGCTACAAGAAGCGCTCGCCAATAAAGATCGCGCCGGAGCGATTCAGGCCCTGGAGATGATTATCTCCGCACAACTATCAATCGAAGGCTTCGTTCGAGACAGTCAGGCAGCCATCGGTGAGCTTTCGATGTACGCGGGTGATACCCAGCTGACAGTTGAGGTAGACAACGAGGTACTCTCGACTTCGAGTGAAGGTGCAGCAGGTCCAGGCGGCACAACGGTTGCCGAGACCGATGGTGAAGTAGACACCACCGAGCCGGAGCTCCAAGGTGAGGTCCTTGCGGAAGAGGGTGGTATACCAACCTTCGATTCCTCGATCTCAGGTTCCGACGATAGCGGCGGCGCCGCCGAGACTGATTCAAGCGAAGATACCGATGTGGGTGGTGAGATTGGTGGCGACATCTCTGTTCCGCCTCCAGTATCTGGCTTCCAATAACTCGAACGGTACCTACGTCCCAGGTCGCTAATCCAGCTGCCTGCAGATCCAAGCAAAAACGTCCTGAAGCTGTGGTTCATCACCTAGTCGGTATGCGCCCGAGCTGCGTTCAATGAATAGGCCGTCCGGATGATGGTTGGCAGCATCTGCTCCCAGGTCATTGTCTTTTGGCCATAGTGTTCCCCCTGCAGAAATACTTCCGAGACACCGGATGGTAAGGTCTGAGACCGAGACGAAAAGAGTCGGTGGATAGCCTCGGACTTCGGGATAAACCTCTGACGGCTCCAAGAGCTTGACCGTTCTATCCAAGCATTGCACCTGCAGACGTTCTCGAAGTTCCTCGACGAGTATCTTAGGGCTTTTCGACACAAATGGACTTATATGGAGCTTGCCAACGTACCCACCTTCGCCCCACCAGATACTCTTTCTCCAGTCGACGTCTTGTGCCCGTATGACACCAGTTCTTCGATGCTTCAGGCTGAGCAGGCCCTCCTGAAGAAGCCATTGGTTAAGAGCAAAGCTTCCCCTCATAGCCTGTGCTCCATGATCGGACACAATTAAAAGAGAGATGTCATCATCCAAGGTCATGAGAAATTTCCCAATTTCCTCGTCGATAAATTTGTAAAACTTCCATAGAGGCCCGCCATTCTTCGGGGCTGCGCCTGCGTCGATTGCATCTTCCCAGAATAAGTGATGCGCGCGGTCCATCCCGATATCGACAAGTATGCTGAGTGACCAGTTGGGATGATCAGCGAGCATCCTCTGAAAAACCGTCCAATACCGCCGACTCAGCGCAATAAGGTCGTCGAGAATCTTTTCCCTTGGTTGATTGCGCCAGTCTGAGAGATCCCAACTCCAGTCCTCAGGTAAAAGTCGTCGATACGCGTCAGGGTAAACGGCGCGTTGATGAGGGGGCGTGGTAAAGTCACTGAGCATCGCACCTCTAAGGCTAGCGATCGGCCAAGTTGATGGAACACCAACGACGACTGACTCCAGCCCTTGTCGTGAGGCCCATTCCCAGACTGGCTTGGCTTGGTAGTCGAGTCGAGACACGAGCTCAATTGGATGTGTCATTGCATGACCGCGTCTATGCTTGAAACCGTAGACCCCTAATTCGCCGGGTGATTTTCCGGTGAACATAGACATCCAAGCCGGAATGGTCGTTGGAGGAAAACTGCTCTTGAGGATGCCATGGTTTGCGGGCGTAAGGAGGCTATTCAGGTTGGGAAGCTCTTCTCGCATGGGTCCAAATACAATGTTTGGGGACATACAATCGATCCCCAGTACGCAAACTCGCCTCACCGACTTTGACTCCCGGACTTCAGATGGGTAGGGGGCTACAGAACCTCAATTCAGGACGGGAGTCTAGGGAAATGAATAGAGTCGCGAAATTCGGTTTATCCTTTTTTTTGGTTTTTGTTGCTAACGCGGGATGTGAATCAGACGATTACCTCGCACCTCGCCGAGAGCCACTTAAATTCGAGCCTCTCGAAATTGCGATAAACGAAGCAAAGGTCTCTGAGGGGCATGATACCTATAATGTCGACTTTCGAGGATTTGCGCAGCGTTATTTGGATGTCTCGATGGCTGTGGATTGTCCGAAGCCATGTCGTCTCAAAATGGCGGTATGGACACCTGGCTCTTATCTCGTTCGGGAGTACGCCCGTAATTTAAGCCGAATGACGGTGACCGACGTTGATGGAAATCCTTTATCGTTCACCAAGCTCAATAAGAATACCTGGGATATCGAGACAGATGCTCCTCGAGGGATCCGTGTCGTTTACCGTCTTTACGCGCATGAGCTCTCAGTACGAACAAATTTTCTTGCGGATAATTATGGCATCATCAACGGTGCCTCAACCTTTCTCTATGTTCAACGTGAGACACCGAGACCTTTTAAAGTTGCTCTAACCCTACCGGATGCATGGACGGCAGATACCGGCTTAAAAATGCTTAAGGATGGTAGCTTTGAAGCAATGTCGTTGGATGAGCTTATCGACTCGCCTTTTATTGTCGGCAAAGTTGAAACCTACGAATTTAGCTTTTCGAAAATACCGCATCGCTTAAGTATGGTTGGTGACCTTAGATTCTGGGATATGAAAAAAATCGGTGGGGATGTCGAGCGACTTACTGAAGAAATCATGGCTCACTGGGGCGTAATTCCCTACGAATCGTATGCCTATCTCAATGTCGTAGACAACGCTCGAGGCGGTTTGGAACACCTGGATTCAACCCTTATGATTGCCAAACCTTTTGTTCCGCGTTCGAGAAAAGCATACCTCGGCTGGCTTGGCCTTGTTAGTCACGAATTCTATCATACTTGGAATGTGAAACGGCTTCGTCCTAAAGAATTGGGACCATTTGATTACGAAAATGAGAATTACACGAGGTCATTGTGGATTGCTGAAGGCATTACTTCTTATTACGACGATCTGATGCTTATTCGCGCAGGTTTGATGACTGAAGAGGAATACCTCGAGAGGCTCTCGAAGCAGCTTGGTTATGTTGAAAAGAGCGTAGGATCTCGGGTTCAATCCCTCTCTGATTCATCTCACGACGCTTGGATTAAGTACTATCGTCAAGATGAGAACAGCCCCAATACGATAACAAGCTACTATAGTAAGGGTGCCGCCGTTGCCTTCCTTCTTGATATGGCCTTGCGTAGAGCTACAAATGAGCGTGTTTCACTCGATACGTTGATGAAGGAAGCCTACGTTCGTTTTAAAACCGATGGTTTTACAACCGAGGAGTTTCGCTCGCTCACCTCTGAACTTGCCGGTAAACCGATGAACGAATTTTTCGCGAAATTTGTTGATGGGACTGCGCCGCTTGAACATGGACCAGCGTTGGAGTGGATGGGGCTTCGATGGAAGTCAGCCGACGCTGTGAAGGTCGATGAGAGGTATCCCGTTAGTGGATGGGCAGGTTGGAAGCTGAAAGAGGGCAAGGGTGTTACCGTCAAGGTGACTGAGGAAGGTAGTCCCTCACATCGAGCCGGAGTTGCTCCTGGTGATGAAGTTGTCGCGATTGATGGTTACCGAACTCGAACAATCGAAGACGTCAATAGTCTCTTGAGTTCGCTCGGCGCTGGCTCAACCGTCAAAGTTGCATTGAGTCGACGGGAAAGAATCCTTACCTTAGAGTTAGCGCTAAAAGACGAGCCCAAGCGAGAATGGAAACTCGAGGATAAGCCAAAGGTTTCAAAACGGGTGAAACGCCGACGTGCTCGGTGGCTTGCTACACGGGTTGTTGCGAACGACTAGAGGAAGAATATCATGGCAATGCTACATTATGTGGATGACCGGCCAATCGTTTTGACTGAGAACGGGGCCTGGGAGCAGGGCGGTGAGCCTCTTCATCCAAAAGTGGCGTTGCTATTCTCAGCCCAGGTAGTTCCTACTGGACCGGCAGAATTCGAAATTCAGATTGGGCATCAACGTCAACGTGTCGAAGTACGAGACGCTGCATTCTTTGTTCGTTCGATTTCGTTGCAACGTGACGCCGGGGGATCTTTGTTGGAGTTGAAGGGACAACTCTCCGATGGCAGAGAAGAAGTTCTGGATCCAGCAACCTTTGAGCAACGCGAAGATGGCGTCTTTTACGTGAGGCTCGTCCGCAACGGCTTCAAGACTCGCTGTCGGTTGAGCAGCTCGCAGTACCACGAGTTGGCACTGGAATGTGAGCCCACCGAGATGGATGGGTATCAGATAGAAATTGGTGGAAAGGGGTGGCGCATCGATGAGCCGATGGGGCCGCCCAATATACCCATCATCTAAACGGTTACGCCGTCAGTATTTTTCGATGACGCTCGAGTTATCGACGATTTCGGCAAGGTACATTGCATCGATTGCATCAAGCATTTTGGTGAAGACGCGCTCGACATACTGCCGGTCAGAGCTCAAGGCTGAGAATCCCAAAACTGCGGTGCCTATGATGTCCTGTTCGTCAACTTCTGCAGCAGCGACGTGAAAAGTCTGACGCATCTTCGAGAGGATTCGTTTGACCACCGAGCGCTTTTCTTTGAGACTGGACGCGGGCACCGCTAATGTAATTTCCATGACTCCTACAAACATCGAACCGCGGACCTCTTGGGTATGTAGAATGAACAGTCGCTTCCGGTCGTCAGATACCACAGTTGGACGAGATAACAATGTGGGAAGTGGAAGGCCGCGATGAAGTATCGGTTCATAGGAGCAACGCTATTCGCTCTTTCACTTAGCTTCTCAACCAGTGCCGCACCCAGGGCACCAACCCCACCTCGAGGTCTCGAAGCCTGCGACCAACCTTACGCTCTGTCGACCCCGACTCGGTGGCCTATCGGAGAACGTATTCGCTATAGCCTCTGGTTAGACGGACTTGCGGTGGGAAGTCTCGAATTTCGAGTCGCCAATGAAGGCGTGACAGCGGGTAAAACCGCATATGAACTGGTTTCGCGATTTAAGGTGGATGAGCTCGTCGCGACAGTCTTGCCGGTAAACGGAGAGGCGCACTCGGTTGTTGAGCAGTCGTCGTTGATACCGATGCGGATGTGGAACGATTATTTCTTGAATGGCAAAAAGTACCGGGAGACCTTTGAGCAGGCGCGTCCTGGGGTTCTGAAAGCTCAACGAGAGCGTGAAGGTAGTGCCAGGTTGAAGACAGAGCGCACGTTTACGGGCCCTATTATGGACTTCGTTTCCGGGTTTTATCTCTTGAGGGCTGGACGCG
>JAYYQC010000025.1:0-7265 GCA_036128675.1 Myxococcota bacterium
ATGCGCGTTGAGCGAATGGGGGATTCAATCCCCTATGACCCGATGCTGGCACTCCAAGAAGAGCGCCATCACGAGGTGCGAAGCGATACCTCCCGGGAGACGCTCTTTCTTCTTCAGCATCGCTCGGTTGTAACCCTCGGAAAAAACGCCTCGGAGGATAACCTACGGTTACCCCCTGAGGAGTTTCGCGCTCGTCGCATTGATCTGGTCGAAACAGGGCGCGGCGGTGATGTCACCTGGCATGGTCCTGGGCAGATCGTTGGCTATCCTATTCTTCACTTTGCCGAAGCCGAACGAGATATCCGCAAGTACGTATGGAATCTCGAAGAAGTTATGATTCGGACTGCCCGTGATTATGCAATTGACGCCAGACGCGTCGAAGGGTTGCGAGGCATCTGGGTCGGTGAAGAAAAGCTGGCAGCAATCGGTGTTAGGATCGCTCGATGGACAACTTTGCATGGCTTTGCCTTCAACGTATGCCCAGACCTTTCCAACTTTGAGGTCATCGTTCCCTGCGGGATTGCGGATAAGGGCGTCACGTCGCTCGAAAAAATTATGGGTTCTCAGACACCAATGATCCACGATGTTGAGCAGAGGTTATGCGAACATTTGAGCGATGTCTTAGGCCGAACATTGATCGAGGCAATCGCGTCTCCATTCCCTGAGGTCTCGACAGACGTTTGAGGCTCGCGTATGCGGCCTAGAGGTATTACCCTAAGGCCATGGAACAGCAGGAAAACCGTATGGAAAGCTTAGTTCAGATCGGCAAGCCAAGAGTATCAGTCCCCAAGCAAGGCCCGGATGCCCGTCGGCCACCATGGTTGCGAATTAAGGTTCAGCGCACCGAGGCTTTTGATGAAGTGAACAAGCTTCTCGACGGACTCTCGTTGAACACCGTTTGCGAAGAGGCCCGCTGCCCAAATATTTGGGAGTGCTGGGGTGAGCATAAAACGGCGACTTTCATGATTTTGGGTGAAATTTGTACCCGGGCGTGTCGGTATTGCTCCGTCACGAGTGCACGACCTGAAGCGATCGACCCGAACGAGCCCGAAAACGTGGGCAAAGCAGTCGAGACAATGGGTCTTAGGCATGCCGTCATCACCAGTGTCGACCGCGATGACCTTCCAGACTTTGGCGCGGGACATTGGGTTGAAACGATTGAGGCGATTCGTCGCCGCAGCCCCGAGTGTAAAATCGAAATTTTAACACCCGATTATAACGGCGATTGGGACCAACTTCGTCGCGTTATGGACGCCCGTCCAGATGTTTTCTCGCATAACACCGAGACGGTTCCGAGTTTGTACCGAAGAATGCGCAGTAAGGGGAAATACGACCGGTGTCTCGAGTTGCTTCGCCGTCTAGACGAATACCGAAAAGAGACCGGTGCAGCCATGACCACGAAGACCGGGATCATGTGTGGCTTGGGTGAAGAGCCTGAGGAAATTCTTGCGGTCATGGATGACCTTAGACAAGTCGAATGCGATGTCCTTACGTTGGGTCAGTATTTAAATCCGACGAAAAAGCATGCGCCGGTGGCCCGTTTTTACACACCGGAGGAATTTGACGACCTCAAACTCGAAGCACTGAAGCGAGGGTTTAAGCATGTGGTCAGCGGTCCGTTGGTGAGGAGCTCTTACCATGCGCATGAGCACGTCCCTGAGAACCTTGGATAAAAAAGGCGGCCTTTGAAGCCGCCTTTTTTGTGTCTGATTTTAGTGCTTATCGCCCGTCAACAACGCCCCCACCTGGACCGTAATAGTCATCATAGTTTGGTGGATCGAGCGTATATGCCGCGCTTAATCTTAACGTATCGAGATTATGTGCGGTGATGCCGGCGGAACCAATGGCGTAGATGTAATCACCCATAAAGATACTTCGTCGAATATCTCGGTAATCCCACCAGTAATCTCGAGAGTTGTAGAACTCCGAATGATCGATGCTTCCATAAGGTGAGATATCGCCTTCCTCGCTGTTAATTTCCATAAGCATGAGTCGACTACGGTAATCGTATTGGTTGGTTTCGTAATCGTAGCGATAGGTGCTTACCGGGACAGCCAGCATGTTTCGAGGGCCCCAGTATTGAAAGGCTTTGTGTTCGTAGTTTGCTTCACTCCAAGCGTAGTACCAGCCGTCGCCGGGCTCTTGAGCGAATGGATACGCATCAGCGAGGGTTGGGGTCGTTGGATCTTGAACATCGAAAAGAGAAATCTGAGTATTCCAATCGAGCCCGTCGTCGTCACCACCGAATCCTATTGTGAGAAGTTGACCTGCGTCGGTAAGTGGGTGGATATAGGTTGAAACGCCTGGGACTTCGAGTTCGCCCAAGATGACGGGCTGCTCAGGGTTGCTGAGGTCGATAGTCCACAGCGGATCGATATTTCGAAAGGTTACGAGGTACGCCATATCGCCAACAAAGCGACTCGACCAGATGCGCTCATTGACCGCAATATCTCGAACTTCCCCTACGACATTAAGTGTATCGTCGCCGGAGAGGATAAACACGTGGTTGGAAGGTGGTGCAGGTTCTTCCATCCACCAGCGTCCCCACTGTCCGGTTGTCGATGCGACGCGGATATAGTCGTTGTGCTCTGAAAGTGAGAACTGATTGTTGATGAGTCCGTCAATACGCCCGCTGCCGGTATAGAGAGTGGTTACACCATTCGAGATGTCGAAACGGTGAAGATTGGTTGCTTCATCAAAGTCTTGATTGTTCCAATACCACCACCAATCTTGGGCAGGTTCCGCAATGATCAGTGTATCGGTAGATGCATAGACATTACTCCAGCCTGTGACGAGGTGGTCAGCTTCGTAGGTAAGCTCCTCGGCGACTAGGTCGAGGGAAAGAATCGAGGTAATTCCCCGACTGGTGCCATCGTTGGACATTGCGAAATTCGCGCATTCATTTTCGCTGAAGGTGTACTGGGTAAAAGTTGTGTCGTTTCTTTCATAAAGTTTTGGAATGAAATCATCGAGACCGAGAGAATCCATTGCTTGCTCATTTTGAGCCAAGGTGTCCTGAAGGGTCGCGTAGAGAATGCGTTCGCGTTCTGAGTCATCGTTGGTATTCCAGAAACTCTCAGGCGTATCTAGCCAGGTCTTTACACCGGGGATATTCATCCATGAATATGAGACCATGCGTACCCGGCCCTCGACTTCACGTGCTGTCTTATACCAGCCTTCGAGGTAAAGCTCTTTGACCTTTGTCGGAGCCAGTCGATCAGAAAGGTCCAGGACGGTGACTTTAGTCAGCTCTTGTGCTCGCCAGTACCAGCCCCAGTCGACGTACTCGTCGCCGACAAGCTCACGTAGGGGGTCTCCCTCGGGAAGATTCCAGGTGTAGACATTAGAGAAGACGACAAGGCGGTCACCGTCGAGGAGCATGGAGGTTGGATAGCCTTCGATATTGGTTCGACTCATGTGAACGAGGTCACCGAATTCTGGCACTTCAAAGATGCGTAGCTGACCACCATGCAATGCATAGATGAAGTAACCGTCTGTTTTGACGAAATCGGCTTCATCAATACCTTCTTCTTGATTGTTGGTTCCGGAGAAGTCGACGCCCTCTTCGCGACCGCTATTGGGATCGGCATCACCCGCTGAATCAGATGAATCGGGCGCGCCCTCAGCGACGCCAACGTCATCCATTCCCCAGCCATAGCCATACCTGAGATAATCCTCGTACTGCATCCAAAGATTGGCGGCGGTGTCGTTGAGAATGCTGGTCTTTAGTTGTGACTCGAGCTCGTTGCAGGACTCGAAGGTCGTGAGTGCTGCGTTTGAGCGGTCTTTACCGAAATCAGGACGCTCTATTTCGGTTGAATCGTTGGTACACGCGACTGCGGCCATCAGACTGATACTCAGCGAGGTTTTAAGCAGCCCTTTCAAGAATTCTTTCATGGTATATCTCCAGTGTTGAGCTTCCCCTTGTGTTGGGGCGATTACCCAATACAAGGAGCGTACCAACTTTCATGGCTTGAAAACACATTGATTTATTGAGTAATTTTGCCAACTCTACTTTGCGGTGTGACTCCTTCAGCTGACATCTTGTGCGAAGTGTAAACTTTACGATACGTACAATCCGGTTGTCGATTGCATGAATATCTCTGGTTGCTTGCCGTCGGTAGGTGTGTTCCAAGTTGGACGATTGGTCCGAGCACGCCGCCCAGAGTGCGGCGTCAGATGGGGAGAGAGCAATGACACGATGGATTTTGATGACGATGGTGGCCTTGGGCCTTGGGCTCGGGCCGCTTGGGATGGACCTGAGCTTCGCGCAAACTGCGCCGGTTAGTACCAAGAAGGGCAAGAAGAAGTCGGGTGATAAGCCTTTGGTGAAAGTGCCCGGACGCTGGCAGTCCGCTCCGAAGCCCAGTGATGCCGCTGCGAAAAAAATAAAGGCTTGTATGGAGCGCCGGGATATTCTCGAACAAGCCCGCGATCGTCGTGAATTTGAATCGAATAACTTGCGCGGCGTTGTTGCGGAAATTGCAGAGCTCGAGCGTCGACTGGCTTACCTGAAGAAGGAAAAGCGTCGGGCTGAGCGTAGGAAAACGAACCAGGATGTACGTGTTAAGCGGCTCGAGGCGGCTTATGAGAAAGAGTGCAAGGGGGGAGATAGCTGTGAGCGAACTGAAAAGCGTGTCCGAACCCTCGAGCGCACCGCTCAACCCTTAGAAGCAGAATTAAACGACTTGGGTCGTGGTATTCGTGAGAGCCGGGTACGAATAGGTCAACTTCGCGGCGACATCCGCGTTTTGAGAGATGATTATCGCCGTCTACGCTGTGATGCACTTGTACCGGGCCAAACGACTCAGTCGACGATTGACCGCTGTTCGGATATTTTTTCCGACTGGAACCGTACTCAACAAGAGCTGGATCGCTATGGTCGAAATCTCACCTCGATGCGTTCACGCTACCGAAATATCAAAGGCCGTCTCGATAGCCTGAACCAATCGCTCAGCTCGGCAGAGGCTTACCTCGCGAAGAACTGTTCACGAAGCTCAGCGCGAGAAACGATTCGTGTCCGCAAGACGACAATTCAGCGGGCTGAAGCACTCTTTGATGAGCTGGAAGCGATGTCGAGAGATCTCGACGATGCTCGCTCGATTACCATCCTCGAATAGGGGGATGTGAGCGCGCGTGTCTCTAGTTGATGAACTCGAAGGATTGTGGAGTCAGGTCTCAGTGAGACCTGTTCTCCTCTCTCGCCGTTGGAGGAGACAGCTAAAGCTCCAGCGGATGATGCGTACAGACTTCATTTCAGGTTCTCAAATTAAGCCAATGCCTTCGCCGCGGAGAATCAACGAGTGCGCGGAATGCCTAGATACGTGTTGTGTTGGTAAGAAATCCACGGTCTTACTCCATCTGCGTGATATCGCTTCGCTTGTCGACGACGGTCGCACCGAGTTGATGACCCATGATAAGCCCACATTTTCGGCGGATGAGATGGCACGAAGTCCGGCTTTGGAAAGGCACGTGTCTTCCATTGCTTGGAAGGTTTTTCCTATTTTAAAGCAGAACAGCTTTTATGCTTGCTCGGCATTGGATGATGCCGGTCGGTGTACGCTTTATCCCAAATGGCCACTAAGTTGTGAGCGATTTCCTGTCGCTCTCAACTTCGATGCCGAGTCCCTTTTCTTGAGTCAACGATGTTCAAGCACGCGGGTGATTGAAACCGATGCGGAGCAAGACCGTTTAGAGGAGATGGAATCGGGGGCGCTCGCTGCGTACAACGAACGCATCAAAGACTTTATGTTGTTAACCCACGCAAAAGAGACGTTGCAGCACTTGGGAATTACGAAGTATCTGAATCTCGGTGCCTGGCAGCTACGATAAAGGAGCCATTTCAGTATGAATAACCTCACTAAACGATTCTTCTTGATGGTACTCGGTGTGAGTTTTCTGGGCTTGAGTGCTGAAGCTTGGGCTCAGTCTATTCTTCTTCGTCGCTATCGAGGCGATGTTGAAATCACAAACTCTCAAGGCCGAAGTCTAACACTCTCTAAAGACCTCTTTGTTCCACCAGGGAGCACCATTGTTACCAAAGCTTCAGGGCGGTGCATTCTCGCTGGCAGTGATGGCAGTGTCTTCAAAATCTCTCCAGAGAGTCGAGTTGAAGTCTCTTCTCTGATGGGAGGTAAGAACGAAGAAACATCGACGACTTCTTTACTCTTGGCCATGGGGCATTTGAACGCTGAGGTGCAAAAGGCACTCGGCTCGGATGAGACAGTACGTGTCGTGACCATGGCTGCAGTTGCGGGGGTTCGCGGAACGGCCTTTGACGTTGTTGTGGGGGCCGACGGCCAAACAGTGGTTCAGGTCTCCGAAGGGCTTGTGGCTGTCGATAGTGACCAAAGCGGTGCCGTAGAAGTTGCGCCGGGCCGTCAAGTTCGAGCCGACCAGCGCAGGGTCGGTGAGGTACGTGCAGCTGAAACCCGAGAAGACTGGCGCGAGGTTACGACCCGTGAAGGTAATCGCCGACTCGTCAAGGAGGCGAAGCGTAGCTTTGATGGCGCGCGTGAGGGCGTCAAGCGGCGCGAGCTGAAGCTGCAGCGCGTTCGGATGGACCTGCGGCGCGCAGTGAAGACCTTAAAAGCAGCGCGCGCTTCTGGAAGCGATGCTGCCACGCTGCAGCGTCATCGCCGGGAGGTTCGTCGACTTCGTGCGAAGCTAAATCGCCTCATCGAGCAATCGATGGTCACAGTGGGCTGGTCAGAAGCGGTTGCTTCGCTGCTCGATGACCCTCGGTTCGACCAGCTTCCGGCGAAATACATTCGACGCGAACTCGCCAGCCTTCAGGCAGTACGTAAGACTCTTGATGCTCTCGTTAAGGAGGGGCGCGATCTTTCCGAGGGCGCTATGGATTCGATGCTCAAAGATGGCCGAGAAGGCAAGCGCGACACCTTGCGTGATCGCGATGGATCGGCCGCAGATGAGCTATTCCGCGGCGGTAAGCAGGACACTAAGACCAAAGAAAAGAAAAAGAAAAAGTCGGGCTCGAGCATTTTTGACGAGTTATAGTCCGGCCATCGAGCATTTAAACTCAATTCTTCCCCCTCCGTTTCGACTTCCCGATTGAAACGACCAGATGGTTCGTCCTACCATCTCAGTGGTCCTCGGCTGATGGGGGGAAGTGTAGTGAGCCAGCTAAATGCCAAACAGTTGACAAAAATCGCGCTAACATTAGCGCCGGTTATCGTATTCGTATTGCTCGGATTTTTGCTCGCGGGAGCAGGTGAAGGAGCGAGCGAAGCAGAAGTCGACGCCGC
>JAYYQC010000026.1:0-10000 GCA_036128675.1 Myxococcota bacterium
CTGTTTTGAGTTCTAAAGCCAGCCCGGGAAGTTCCGAATTTGGCATGGTCCCTCCACCAACGGTATCTGTGACATCGATAATCTTGAATTGGCGATCACCAAGGTGACTTGCGAGGGTATTTGCCCGTTCATCGAGTTGAGAGCGTGACATCGTGAGCATCTGGTAGACGGGTAAGTCGTCGGGGCTCTCGGCCAAATGACTCTCCAAGGTGGCTGCAAGAGCCGCCGTGGTTAATTTGTCGGCGCGAAGAGCCCGAGCAAAAGGGTGTTTCGTAAGCTTTTCGATCGAGGCTTGGTTTCCGACAATGATACCTGCTTGTGGCCCTCCAAAGAGCTTGTCACCTGAAAAGAGTGACACGTCGGCAAGTTGGACTGCTTTGTCTTGGATGGTCGGCTCTGCGCGCAGATTTAGGCCGTCGGTGTCCCACAGAAGACCAGTTCCCAAGTCATAGATGAGGGGTACGTCGTGGTCGGTGGCGAGTTTACTGAGCTCTGCCAGACTTGGTTCCTCAGTAAAACCCGATAGCTCAAAGTTTGAGCGGTGCATCCATAGAATCGAATCCGCGCCTTGTTCGAGTGCTTCTTCGTAATCTGAAAGCCTCGTCCGATTGGTGGTTCCAACTTCATGAAGCCTCACACCGCTGACCCGCATAATGTCGGGAAGGCGAAAGCCGCCTCCAATTTCAATAATTTGACTGCGCGCCAAAGCAGTGGCCCGGCCTCCGAGGCCTGCGAGTGCAAGAATGAGCGCAGCAGCGCAGTTGTTGACGATAAAACCGGCCTCGGTGTGGGTAAGTTCAGCGAGCGGCTTAGAGAGCAAACGGTTTCTCGACGCACGCTTGCCCGCTTCAAGGTCATACTCCAAATCCGATGATCGGGCTGCGTTGATGACCGCGTCAATTGCTCGACTACTCAATGGCGCGCGTCCCAAATTAGTGTGGAGAATAACGCCGGTCGCATTAATGACTTCAACCGGTGCGTAAGTTCGATTTAGCGACGAAGTAGCATGGTCAAGGATGGACTGAAAGTCGACCTTCGTGGAAGGGTCGTTTAGGATTTTGGTTCGAAGATGGTTTATCCCATCGCGCGCAGCCTGTGTTAGCCGTGCATCGGGCAGATGGGGACTGTGTGTTCGCAACTGTGCGACTATTTCAAATACTGCGGGTAATTGACGGAGTTTCTCTGAGGTCACGCCAGTGAATGGGGATCAGAGCTTTGTGAGAACCTCGTCGAATTTCGCTGCCGTAAACGGCTTGCGAATGACGAAGTTGGCTCCGGCTTGGGTAGCCTGAGTTTCGACCTCTGCCGATGTATCGGCAGTAATAATTCCGAAAGGAACCTTTGAACCGTTTGCTCGAATCGCGCGTAGAAGGGCAAGTCCGCTCATCTCTGGCATGTACCAATCGCTGATTACAAGGTCGGGTTTCTCGATAAGGACCTTCTTGAGGGCCTCCACACCGTTTTCGGCTTCTACGAAGGAGTGTTGACCTGCGTTTGCCTTTTCAACCGCCCGCCGGATGTGGTCTCTCATTCCACCACTGTCATCGACAACCAAGATTTTCACGTGACACCTTCCATCCTCGAGACCATGCTCAAGGTTCACTCTTTGGTTTTAATGCAAGCGTACAACGAGACAGCAAACGGATCAAACTTCTGGCTGCACTCAAGATGCGTCGTCACTATCCTGAGCCGTTGGTTTACAAACGCCGGTATCTCCATCGGCGGTTGTCGCAACGCAACTTTCGCTACTGAGACATTGAGCGTCCGCGGCTGGATCGCAAGCGCGCAGACATGAACGCGAGTCGGCGGCATCGCAGGCATAGCCTTCAAAACAATCTGAATCCGTGCTGCATAAGGTCTGTGGACTAACCTCCAGGCAGGCCACTGCGCCGAGAACGGTGAGTGCGATGATAAGTAATTTCCAATTCATGGGAGCCTATGTACGTGAGGAAAGCCGCCTTCGCCAAGATCGAAACGCACCAGATTCTGGCAGTCGGGAGCCTTGTCTGCCTAAAAAAATGAACGTTTAAATTAAAAGTATAGAATTTACATGGGTTTACAAGCTATTTCTTACGCCATTCGTTCCTTGACAAAAAATCGCTCCCTCCTATATTCGCGTCGAGCCAGCGGCAGGTGTGCTGCTGAACGACACGTAAAGTAACCAAAGAGGCGCTGAATGCCTCGTAAATTAACAGTGTGGAGGTTCACATGAAATTTCGTCCACTCCAGGACCGTATCTTGGTCAAGCGAGTTGACAGCGAGTCTAAGACCGCTGGGGGCATCATCATTCCTAACTCGGCTCAAGAGAAGCCGCAGGAAGGCGTGGTTGTTGCGGTTGGTAATGGCAAGCGTCTTGACGATGGAACTCAGGTAGGCGTTGACGTGAAGAAGGGCGACCGTATTCTCTTTGGCAAGTACTCTGGAAGCGAAGTTCAGTTGGACGGTGAAGATCACCTCATCCTTCGCGAAGACGAAATCCTTGGGGTATTGGGCTGAGATTTCTCGCCAACGCTTCGGTGTCTAACACCATATCATTCAATGCCAAGAACGGGCGAAAAGCCCCATAGGAGTTCATGATGGCAGCTAAAGAAATTATTTTCGATCAGAAGGCGCGTGAGCAGATTCTAACTGGAATCAACACTCTCGCAGACGCAGTTAAAGTAACGCTTGGACCGAAAGGTCGTAACGTTATCATCGAGAAGAGCTTCGGCTCTCCAAACGTCACCAAAGATGGCGTTACCGTGGCTAAGGAAATCGAACTTGAAGATCGATTCCAAAACATGGGTGCTCAGATGGTTAAAGAGGTCGCTTCTAAGACTTCTGACGTTGCTGGTGACGGCACCACAACTGCTACTGTTCTTGCACAAGCAATTTACCGTGAAGGCGTAAAGCTCCTCGCAGCTGGCGCCAATGCAATGGACCTTAAGCGTGGTATCGACCGCGCGGTTGAGGAAATGATTGCCAGCCTTCGCAAGCTTAGCAAGCCTACCAAGGACGCAACTGAGGTTGCTCAGGTAGGTACCATCTCTGCGAATGGCGACACCGAGATCGGTCAGATCCTCGCAGACGCGATGGCAAAAGTTGGAAAAGAAGGCGTTATCACCGTTGAGGAAGCTCGCGGAATGGCGACTGAGCTCGAAGTTGTTGAAGGTATGCAGTTCGACCGCGGTTACCTTTCTCCTTACTTCGTAACTGACCCAGAGCGCATGGTCGTGTCACTTGACGAGCCATACATCCTTATCTTCGAGAAGAAGATCAGCAACATGAAGGACCTCCTTCCTGTGCTTGAAGGTGTTGCACGCTCTAGCCGTCCACTCCTCATCATCGCTGAAGATGTTGAAGGTGAAGCACTCGCAACTCTCGTAGTGAACAAGCTTCGCGGAACTCTCCAAGTTTGCGCAGTTAAGGCACCTGGTTTCGGCGACCGTCGTAAGGCGATGCTCGAAGATATCGCGACACTCACCGGCGGTGAGATGGTCAGCGAAGACCTCGGCGTTAAGCTTGAGAGCATCGGCGTAGACAGCCTTGGTACCGCCAAGCGTGTAACCATCGACAAGGATAACACCACTATCGTTGATGGCGCTGGCAAGAAGAAGGAAATCACTGCTCGCGTAAATCAGATTCGCGCACAGATTGATGAGACCACAAGTGATTACGACCGTGAGAAGCTCCAAGAGCGCCTCGCGAAGCTCGTTGGTGGTGTTGCAGTTGTTCGCGTTGGTGCAGCAACTGAAGCAGAGATGAAAGAGAAGAAGGCGCGCGTTGAAGATGCTCTTCACGCAACCCGTGCAGCAATCGAAGAAGGCATCGTCCCTGGCGGCGGTGTTGCTCTTATTCGCTCACTCGCTAAGCTCGATAAGCTTGAGGTTGAAGGCGACCAACAATTTGGCGTTAACCTCATCAAGCGTGCAGTTGAAGAGCCACTTCGTCAGATTGTTAGCAATGCTGGTCTCGACGCTTCCATCGTTCTTGAGAACGTTCGTAAGGCAAAGGGAGCCAACGGCTTCAACGCTGCAACTGAAGAATACGTAGACATGATCAAAGCTGGTGTTATCGACCCAGCTAAGGTTGTTCGTACATCACTTCAGAATGCTGCTTCGGTAGCGTCTTTGATGCTGACCACAAACTGCATGGTCGCTGAGAAGCCTAAGAAGGATGGCGCTGCGCCTGCTCCTGATATGGGCGGCGGAATGCCTGGCGGCATGGGCGGAATGGGCTTCTAAGTCCATTCATCCTAGGATGATCTTTGAAGGGGGCTCTTTTCGAGCCCCCTTTTTTGTTTTTCTCGACGAAACCCGCAACCACGCAACTGCCGAGTCGATAATGTGATAGAATAAGACCCTAAAATATTGAGGTAGCTATGCCGGTTCGTTCTGATCTCCCGCCCGACTTTCGACGTTTCCCCGTAGATGACTCCGGCGAGATGCCTGTCGATCGAGACAGCCCAATCGGTGCTCCGGTTAGGTCTGAGCCACTTCCACCACGGCTTAATATTGGAAATGGCTCGCTTTCGCATTCTGATGGCAACACAGTTGACCACTTCGAACGCGATACCAACGCCCCTAGAACCACCGAACCTACGGGGGCACCGGCACCAGTTTCATCCAGAAGTGTCGAGGGTAATCGCGATAGTGCGAGCTACAGTGATGGGCGTAACCATTACAGCTGGGACCTAAGGAGCTCCGCGGACGGTGACCGTTCCGGAACCGTCGAGGGTGGTACGCGTCTTGGTGAGACCGATGTCTCGGTTCGGACGGAACTCAATGAGACGACGGGCGAGATGGGCCACGAACTCCGAGCGGGCAGAAATCTAGGCGACTCTGGCCGGATTGACGGCAGCGTTGCCCGCGATGAGCGAGGTGACCTTTCGCTGGGTTTGAGAGGTGAGGCTGAACTCGGTGCAGATACCCACGGTTATGCGGACCTTCGTTTAGGAGAGGGAGAGAATCCGTCACTGCGCGCCGGTGTCGAACATGAAGGTCGTCATGGCACTCTTGGTGGACACATAAACGTCGATGATGGAGAGTTTAGATCCGCAACGGTCGAAGCTCGGCACGAAGGTCGTCATGTCAATGTTGAAGGAGCTGTTGACGTTGACCGCGACGGTAATCTCAGTGGCGAATTGAGTGCCTCATCCGAGCACACCTCCAACGACGGAAGAACGTCAGTGCGCGGAAACTTGCGAACTGAATTTCGTGATGGCGATTTAGATGTGAGTGGTGACGGTCGTATTGACCATCGCGTCAATGACCATGTTGCGGTCAGCGAACACGTCCGCGTTGAGAATGGCGAAGCGCGCTTCGAACATGGCGTTCGATACACAGACGCCCGCAACTCGGCGAATCTCACAATGGAGCACGGTGTCGAAGGAGATGGAAGTCTACGTGGTGATTTTCGTCGAGGCGAAACCAGTGGGAGCTTCAACTTAGAAGGTGATGTTCATGGAATCGAAGCTGGTCGTCTGTCCGGTGAGCATCGCTTTACAGGTGGGCATCGTTTAGGCGGTGATGTTGAGCTTGACGAAGATGGGGTACGTAGCGGAACCCTTCGGGCTGAAATAGACACGGGTCGTGGCGTTCGCCTCTCTGAAAACGTTTCGGTCGATAGAGAAGGAAATTATCGAGCCGAGCACCGAGTGTCGACAGTTGGCGGACAGGGGTATAGTGGCAGCGCCTCGTTATCGCATGGAAATTCTGAGCATACTCGAATGAGTGCAGAAGTTCGTCGAGATCTAGCCGACGGCTTTACTTCTGTCTCTGGTGACTTTGTTCCGGCTGAAGGAAGTGGTCGCATCCGAGCCGAACATGAGGAAGGCGACTTTGGCGTTGATGGCTCTGTGAGTCGAGAGCGTGGTGGTCGCTATGATGTCAATGTTAATTCTCGTTATGAGACCGACCACGGCCGAGTATCTGGGGGGGCTGGCTATCGAAGCGGGGAGGGTGTCTCTTTACGCGCTGATGGCAGTCGAAACTTTGGAGAAACCAACGTCAATGCTGGCGTCGACGCCAATTTCGGTCGTGAAACTTACAGCGGAAATCTTGGAGCCAACCGAAGCATCTTGGACGGTCGGGCGACTGTAGCAGGGGCTGGACGGGCCCGCGTTGACAAGAGCGGTACTGAGGTTGGTTTGAATGTATCTTCGACGCTTAGCCGCTTTCTCGGCCAAGGAGCGCTGACCCCAAAGTTGGATGCAAGCTTACGAAGCGAAAAGCTAAAGCTCGCTGGCCATAGCAGCTTGGACAGAGGGGTTCGACGCCAAATTATGGACGCAAACCCAGGTACTGTCTTCGTGACGGGCGCGGTTGAAGGTCGATTCTCTGGCGGAATATCGGCAAGGGTCCCTGTCGGACCAGGAAGTGTTGAAGGTGGCTACATAGGCAGTAAGAGTCATCGGGTTGAGGTGACCCGGCGCGCGCAAGAGCCGAATCTCGGTCAGCTGACAAAGCCTGAAGATGTCGTGGTCCCGATGACTGCTGATGGCCTGGTCTCATTTGCTGCGGGTGAGGGCTTTAAGATTACTGGAAAAGGTAGCCATGCGTTTAGAGCTGGTGCTCGGGTTGGACGAGATATTGATCTCGGTGGGTCGGTAACGGCTTCGAACTCTGCCGGTGTTCACCTGGACTATGCCCTTCGTGGTCAGACAACAACCGAGGTCATTAAGGGCAACAACGGAACGGCTATGATCTCAATTACGGCATCCGATGTGATTGAGAGGGGCGGTGGGCTCGATGTTAAAATCGGCGTTTCTCCTGATGTGAGCGAGATACTTGAGCGTGAAGCGGGAGTGGATATGGATGCCGCAGGACCAGTTGGTTCATTGGCCGCAAATCTTGCGCGAGATGCGATTACTCGCACCGCAACCATCGGCATAGATGTTTCCAGGACAAATGCTGAGGAAGAGCGAAAGTTATTCAGCGCTCGATTAGACCTAAAGCTTCCTCAAGTCCGCCAAGCCTATGATGCAGCACTCGCAGGCGATTGGCGGCCTCTTAATGATCTCGATGCCGAAGGGCACCCAGGGGTTGAAATTGAGAAAAGTGTGGTGAGCGATATCGACAAGGAGGTCAGACCTTTCGTGTTGTCGGGTTTAGGCCTGCGCTATGAGAATTCTACGTCCACCACAGAAAAGGTGTCCAATGTTGTAGCGGGAACCGAACGGGCCACAGTCACCAGTGTGAGCGATGTCTCCCGTCGTCATTCGCAGAACTGGTTTGATGATACTAGAATCTCTGTTGAAGATTTTGCCCGGGATATTAAGGTTGATGGGAGTGACGACATCGAGACTCAGCAGTGGCTTGTTTGGACCTTTCGACACGAGGATCCATTCAAGTCGAGCGATGAGGTGAGTCGCGATTTAGGACTAGTCGAATATCTTGGCGGTCCTAACCCGGAGTTAGATACGTATCGAAGCAAAGTGAGAGCATTGCCGGAACACCGTAAGCTTTGGCTTGGGCCACGCAATGAACTTCGAAAGACAGCAGTTGAGACCAGGGTTCAGATCGACAAGCAAGGTTTGGCTAATCTAAAGAATTTAGAGGTGGAAGAACTCTGGACTCAGATATTGGAACTGGCAGATATCGCTTCGACCAATCATCACATCATTGGCTACTTCGATGCGGAGACGCGCGCCGATTACCGAGACGGGTTTGTGCATTGGGGTGTTGATGATTACGCGTACATGACCTTTTTGCGGTATGAGCAAGCACTGAAGTCGTTGTCGAAAGCGTCTAGGATCGAGGCACTCGACGAACGTGTTGATGCGATGCGTGAAGGCCTCGCGTCGATTGATGACCCGGTCGTCATGGCTGCATTGGTCGATAAGATTGGGCGGTCTGATATTAAAGTCGAAGTGAATGTCGATAGTAATGCTCAGGGTGGTGCTACCCTCGATTTCCGCTCATCCATCAGCGGTTCTGGGTTTGAGAGTAGGTCGCGACTCTATGGATTGGACCTCTAAATCATTACGCCTTTCGCCGTCGGCGAAATAGGTAAGCTCCCATTAGCCAGAGGACCTCGGGTTCTGTTGTTGCACAGCCTCCTTCATCAGCTGAATTTTCATCCAATTCGGGTGCATCCGTGTCGGCTGTATCGCTTACATCTGTGGTATCGCTCTCGCTACTCTCATCACTTGCGTCGGTAGAGTCGCCCTCGTCACTTGTGTCGGTAGAGTCGCTTTCGTCACTTTGGTCACCGGTGTCGGTGGTGTCGCTTTCGTCACTTGGATCATTGTCGTCACAGACCGGGGTGGCCGGGTCTGCGCTGATTAGCGCTGCATCGGTTGGGTTGGAAATATCGGTTTCTCGAGGTGCCGGCTCGCCTCGAATCCAAGTACCGCAGGGATCACCAAGTTCTTGTCCATTGGTTTGTCCATCTCCATCGGAGTCGAGATAATAAAGCGCGGACCAGTCTGGGCGCCGACCTTCGAGCGTCGCGTAGACGTCCTGCCCAAATAAGGTCAGTGTATCGCCTCCTTCTGGGCTTCGATGACAATTCGTGCATGACCCTTGGGCGGTGCTCACATAGGCGTTGGGAATGTAGTTTGGAAATGTGGATTTAGCGTGTGTATTGAATTGCGCCGCCCCGATGACCAGCAAGAACGTCATCGTGAGCTTCACGCAGTTTTTCCGAGGGTTAATCATTCGAGCACCTCTCAAAGTATCTATTATCAGTAAGCATCTAATCGTCCCTGAGACGGTAAGGATCCCTGAGCCCAAAGGGAAGACGGAAAGACCCGCTAACTGTGATAAATTCGGTTTGTTCTAGCTAAGCCCGAAAGCGGCTTTGGGGAAAGAGAAGAAGCTCGCCGAGCGTTTCGACCGCTCTCAACGCTCAGAGGCGAGTACTTCAACCGATGATATTAAACTGAGTGGGTCTTTTGCCTCCGTCGGCAGGCAATGAGCGCGGTGAGCAGCCATAGTGGGGCCTGGGTGGTGGAGGCACAGCCACCATCATCGCTTGAACCGCCTGAATCGTTTGCGTCCGATGCATCACTGCTATCTGAGGCGTCGCTCGCATCGCTGGCATCACTGGCATCGCTGCTATCTGAGGCGTCGCTCGCATCGCCGGTATCACTGGCATCCGATGGGTCGACTTCATCCGGGTTTTGACCTTCGAGTGTGATTGCGTCGATACACCATGTAGCCCCTCCATCAACCGGTGTGGACACGTAGCTATTTGAGTCAATAGTAACTTCTGCAAAAATAGCATTGGTAAGTGTCGCAGTGATTGTACCACTCGCCGTATCCCAAGCTGAGATTTCAACCCCACCTTCGGATGCATAGTAGTAGGTACCCACGACGTTGCCCTGAACATTTTCATAAACCAAGACGCAGAGGCCACAGTCAGCGTAGTTACTGCCATCGATTTCGAAGCTTCCAGGACCAGTTGGACCACCGTAGTCTCCTGCGTAGAACTCTAGCGCTAAGATATCGAGTGGCTCGCTTGTTGCAGAATAGGACTCAATGCCTGCATAATCTTGGCTTGGTTCAAACGATGCGAGCGAAACAACGGGGGTAAATCCGGAATTTGTGCACTCTATTGATGTGTCAGAATCATCAGAAGCGTCGGTAGCATCAGAAGCGTCGGTAGCATCAGAAGCGTCGGTAGCATCAGAAGCGTCGGTAGCATCAGAAGCGTCGGTAGCATCAGAAGCGTCGGTAGCATCAGAGGCGTCGGTAGCATCAGAAGCATCGGTAGCGTCAGTTGGATCTGATGCATCCGAGGCATCCGAGGCATCCGAGACATCACTTGGATCGCCGCATCCTGGTGTCTGTGGATCAGCACTTAGGTCATCGCTGTCGCCCGGGGCCGAGATATCGGTTTGGCGCGCGGGAGTGTTTCCGAAGGTCCAATCGCCGCACGGATCACCGAGTTCTTCTCCATTGCTCTGCCCATCCCCGTCAGAATCAAGTGCGTAGAGCGCAGACCAGTCTGGAAGACCTCCTGATAGAGTCGAACGAACGTCATTTCCGAAGGCTGTACGTGTTCCACCTCCGTAAGG
>JAYYQC010000027.1:0-10000 GCA_036128675.1 Myxococcota bacterium
GCTCACGTGGCAGGTCGCACAGCTATTCACTCCCCCATTGGGGATGTGGTTGGGATATGAGGTTTTGGCAACCGCGGGTAAGCCCAGAGACAGGGTAAAAAGTATTGCGGCGAGAGTTGTGATTAACCGGGCGTTGCGCAGCATGGTGCCTCCGAAACTTTAACGTTACATGATTGCGTATATTGGTGATAAGTGGCCGTAAGATTACTGTATTTTCGACTGATTGAAAGCACTACTTTGATTTCGCTTCCCAGGTGCTTGAAATCGTAGGCATGGTCGGGCAGACCTCCTGGTAAACAACCGATTGGCCTGATGGCCCGTTAGATGAGGTATAAGATGGCGACGAAAGATGAAATTCTAGTCAAAGTATCAGGCATCATTGCGAAGCAACTCAAAGTTGAGGAAGCAGAAATTAAGCTTGAAAAGTCCCTGATTGACGATTTGAACGCTGATAGCCTTGATATCGTTGAGCTCGTGATGTCGATGGAAGATGAATTTGGATTTGAGATTCCTGATACGGAAGCAGAAAAGCTCCGCACCGTTGCGGACGCGGTGAATTATATCGCAGCCAACGGGGGTTGATATGCGTATCGCACTGGCGTCCGATCATGCAGCGGTTGAGATGAAAAAGGCGATCTTTGACCGTCTCACCGAGCTCGGCCACGAACCCATCGATCTTGGTCCAATGGATGGAACGTCGGTGGATTACCCTGACTTCGCTCGCCTTGTGTGCGATACTCTAACCAATAAAGACGCCACCCTGGGGATCTTGATGTGCGGTTCGGGCATCGGGATGTCGATGGCAGCTAATAAATACCCGGGAATCCGAGCAGCGCTCTGTTTTAATCGCTATATGAGTACTATGACGCGTCTACACAACGACGCGAATGTCCTGTGTTTAGGTGAACGCGTGATCGGCCTAGGTACGGCACTTGAGGTTGTTGAAGGTTTCGTCTCGACTGAGTTCGAAGGCGGCCGTCATCAGCGTCGTGTCGACAAAATGATGGCCTTTGAGGAGTTGAAGTGATGAATACGCTCAAGCATTTAATGGAGTCTGACCCCGAGATTTATAACGCGGTTCGCGGCGAAATGCTTCGTCAGGAAGAAGGCATCGAGCTGATCGCGAGCGAAAACTTCGTCAGTCGTGCCGTACTTGAGACGGCTGGTACTGTCCTGACAAACAAGTATGCCGAAGGCCCAAGTCGACGTCGTTATTATGGCGGATGCGAGATGGTGGATATCGCCGAAGATCTGGCGTGTGAAAGGGCTCGTGAGCTCTTCGGTGCCGAATACGCAAATGTTCAGCCCCACTCAGGTTCGCAAGCGAATATGGCGGTCTTCCTATCGTTTTTGGAGCCCGGTGACACGATCTTGGCAATGGACCTTGATGCAGGTGGACACCTAACGCATGGCTCGCCGGTGAATTTCTCTGGGCGACTCTACAACGCGGTTGCTTATGGTGTACGCGAAGATAATGAGCTCCTCGACTATGATGAGATTCGGTCGCTCGCTCTCGAGCACAAGCCGAAAATGCTTATCGCCGGTGCGAGTGCCTATCCACGAGAGATCGACTTCAAAGCATTCTCAGAAATCGCCAAAGAGGTGGGTGCTTATTTCCTAGTCGATATGGCACACATCGCTGGTTTGGTTGCGTCTGGCGAACACCAGAGCCCCGTGCCTTACGCTGACTTCGTAACCACGACGACGCACAAAACCCTACGGGGTGCTCGTGGGGGTCTTATCCTTGCGAAGGCCGAATACGCTAAGAAACTCGATAGCTCCGTTTGCCCCCGAATTCAGGGCGGTCCGTTGATGCACATCATTGCGGGGAAGGCAGTTGCCTTCAAAGAGGCACTTCGCCCCGAATTCAAAGAGTATCAAATTCAGATCAAGAAGAATGCAGCAGCGCTTGGTGTTGCGATGACCGAGCACGGATTCCGATTGGTTTCTGGTGGCACCGATAACCACCTGATTCTGGTAGACCTGCGTCAGAAGTCGATGACCGGTAAGGTTGCAGAAAAAGCGCTTGATAAGGCTGGCATTACGGTCAACAAAAATAAGGTCCCCTTCGACCCAGAGAAGCCGATGGTAACAAGTGGTATTCGAATTGGCGTGCCAGCGGTAACGACGCGTGGCCTCAAAGAAGAGGATATGGTTACGGTTGCCAAGTTCATCAATCAGGCACTTGAAGTGCATGACAATGATGAAGCGCTGGCGAAAGTGAAGGCTGAGGTAGCCGTATTCATGCGTCAGTTCCCGCTCTATCAGGACCTGATTGAGACTTCGCCAGCTCTTTAAGCTGAAGTCTTCCGATGCCGAAAAAAGCAGTTCGCGAAGCTCTGATGCACTTGCCTCCCAAAGAGGTGAGACAAGTCAGGAGCCTCCTTCTCGCGTTTTATGATGCAAACAAGCGAGATTTGCCCTGGCGCAAAACGAGTGACCCATATAAAATTCTCGTTTCAGAAATTATGTTGCAACAGACGCAAGTTGCGACAGTAATTCCCCGCTGGCTCGCGTTCTTAGAACAATTTCCCGACGTAAAGGCTCTAGCTGCGGTGCGGGAAGAAGACGTTTGTGAAGCATGGGCAGGTCTTGGATATTATCGAAGAGCCCGAAATCTACACAAAGCGGCTCGTCAGGTCATGGAACTCCACGATGGTAAGTTCCCCAAATCATTTGGCGACATCTTAGCCTTGGCGGGTGTCGGTCGATACACCGCAGGGGCGATTTCCTCGATCGCTTTCGGCCAAGAAAATCCTGTGGTTGACGGGAATGTCGTTCGGGTCTTGGCGCGATACTTTTCGGTCGCATTACCTAAAGATGATGCCAGCCTTCACCGGGCCGCGTGGTCGCTCATGGAAAACTTGGTTTCAGGAGAGCGTCCGGGTGACTTAAACCAGTCGGTCATGGAACTTGGCGCGACGGTATGCACACCAGCGCTTCCCTCTTGTTTAGATTGTCCAATCTCGAAGGGTTGCAGTGCTTATCGCGAGCAGATGCCTACGGCTTACCCAACGCCGAAAAAAACGAAGCCACGCGAGGTGTTGCATGTAGCTTTTGGAATTCTTCAAAGTGCAGAAGGCCTCGCGATGACACAACGACCTCTTGATGGGTTGTGGGCAGGGCTTTGGGAGCCACTTTCGGCGACGGGAGAGGGGAGTGATGAGGCCAAGGAGAGCCTCATAGCAAACCACTTTGAGTCGGCGACGTTGACATACTTTTGCGAAATTCGGCATATCTTAACCCATCGGGAAGTCAGGGCTCGTGTTTATGAAGTATCTGGTGATTTGAAGCACGACTCGAAGCTCATCTTGACCGAGTCCCCCGAGTCATTGGGACTTTCAAAGCTGGCGCGCAAAGTGTTGGATGCTTGGTCAAAGCCAACCCAACGGGAGCTACTTTAAACTTCTATTTTAGGGGTCTCTAAAAAATCCTCTACTTTGTCGAGGAAATCTTCGCGCTCTGTCGCATCATGAATATCGAAGTTCGTGACATCGAAAACCATAACATCGAGGTCCCATTTTGAGCGAGCAGCCTGTGGGAAGGCGGTATAGTAGCCATTCAACCCCACCAGGAACTCCGCCTGGATATCCGCCTCTTCTTGGCGTCCTCGTTTTTTGATTCGATTGAGCAGTACGTTCACGTCGGAACATGAAAAACAAATGACCTTATCAGGTTGTCGAATACCTTGGTTTAGTCGCTCAAAATACTCGAGGTATAGCTGCAGCTCGTCGTCTGACATGTGTCCAAGTCCGTGAAGGTACTTGGCGAAAATTTCGGGGTCTTCGATAAGTGTTCGATCTTGGATACAGGATTTAGGAACTGTATCGATGATTTCATGGTGAGCAACACGTTTGATTAAGAACTCAAGTTGGAGCGTAAATGACCAACGCCGCATATCTGCGTAATAGTGCTTGAGAAACCGATTATCCAAAACCGGCTCATCGAAGAGTTCATAACCGAAGCGTTGGCTAATCAGCTTGGCCGCTGTTGTTTTACCGCAGCCGATATTTCCGGCGAGAGCTACAAAAGTCTTTTGAGTCATATCCCAGACATAGCGGAGAGGGGGCTTGGGGCTCAAGGGGTAAGCGTCGAATTGATAAGGAGGTCGGTTTGACGCTACAGCGCGCAGTGGGTAGAGATAGCGTGCTGGAGGCCAACTTTATCGGCCCAAGGAGTTAGTCTTGGTCAGTTCTTTGTCCCACAAAATCTCTATCGATAAGAATGCATCGCATGGTGCGTGGGTACGAGATTTGGGCACAGGGCAGGAGTTCCTCGACTTTTCGGGCGACTGGGCCGGCTGGGCGCTTGGACACGGTCTTCGGGGGTATTCTTGGGACGACTTTGTAGATGAGTTATATTCTCACCGCGAACGAGATTTGTATTTTCAATGGGGCGACCAACCACGCTTTGATTGTTCTCTTCATGATGCCGCAATCGAATGGATTTCGCTTCTGCCAGGCAGCACCGAAGCCCATATAACTTCGGCTCTCTCTGAGGCGGGTACTCAGTTAATCGGCCCGATAGGGGATCAGGCACCACCTTGTATTGCGCCATCATGGGTAAGTTCTTTGAGAGAGACCGCGGCAGTTCACTGGAAATCTTTTCTGCTCAATGACACGAAGTCGCTCTTTGCAGGCAATCAGGGAATTGGCCTTGCGAATGAACTTTGGAACGGTCTCTCTGGAAGCATCGTATTTTTAGGCGATACGACTTATCTAGAATTCCGTCGTCCCGGTTCACATTGCGAAGTGACCAATCATGCTTCGTTTAATATTGCGGACTTACTTTCTGGTAAATTCTCAAAAAGAAGCGATGAAGAACTCCAAGAACTAGAAGCTTACTTTCGGCGGGTGTTTACGGAGATTGTCGAAGGTGTTTCGGGCTTAAACTTAATTGGGACCCGTGGCTTAAGCCTATGGTGCGAAACAAGTAGTGGGGACCTCTCTGAGGAAATTAGTTCAGCCTCATTTAATGAAGGTCTGCTAATCGGACGGGTTGGACAGCGAGGCTTGGCGTTTCATGTACCGCCTCAAGTGAAGGCAGACGCGATTGGACGAGCGGCAGCGCAATTTGAGGCTGGACTCTTATCGGCGATGGACAAAATGAATAGGTGGCTAAAATGACGAACTCGAAAATTATAAGCATTTGTGTTGTAGGCGGCGCTGGGCGAATGGGCCGGCGAGTGATCGAGTTGTGTAATGAGCTTGAGAGCGTCAATGTTGCAAGTGTTTTGGTTCGCCCAGACGACGAGGCAGAAGGAATTGGTTTGGTCCGGGTCGAAACCGAACCGAGGCTCGCCTTTGAGGGCATCGATGTTATCATCGATTTTTCCGCGCCCCCGTCCATTGATTCAACGCTCAAAGCTGCAGTCGACTTAGGCGTTGCATACGTCCTTGCATCCACGGGGCTGAGTGAGAAAGATGAAGAGACGCTCTCAGAGGCGGCAAAAAGCATTCCTCTAATTGTCGCTTCCAACTGTAGTTTAGGCGTCAATGTTCTGACCGCTCTGGTTGAGACAGCGGCACGTGCGCTCTCGGATTTCGATGTTGAGGTATTTGAAATCCATCACAATCAAAAGCGAGATGCGCCAAGTGGTACCGCACTGTCACTGGCGGAGGCCGTGACCAATGCGAGACCGCTCGAAATCACCACTGACCGCTCGGGGAATGATGCATTGAGAGCACATGACTCTCTAGGGGTGAGTGCGGCTCGAGGTGGGGATGTGGCGGGTGAGCACACCGTGTTTTATTTTGGTGAGGGGGAGCGACTTGAGTTGACTCACCGTGCAACAAGCCCAGTTATTTTCGCGCAGGGTGCTGTGAAGGCCGCGGCTTGGTTAGCGGCTAAAGATGCTGGCGTTTACTCAATGAGAGATGTTCTAGGGCTTGGGGACGTTGGATGAGAGGAAATCTCTTTCTTGGACTTGGAGGGAATTTAGGTGACGTCCGGGAGAGTTTTCGTCTTTCACTTGAGCGATTAGAGGAGAGCTCTCATTTCGAAGTCCAAAAAGTCTCAGCTGCCTATCGAACTGCGGCTTTAACTGTATCTGGTATCGATTCATCCAAACCTAGCTATTGGAATATTGTGTTGATGCTTGCGTCCGATTTGGAGCTGGTAGACTTGCTGAACTTTTGCCAGTCATTAGAAACAGAAAACGGCCGAATTCGTACGAACGAACGTTGGATTTCTCGAACCCTAGATATTGATATTTTGGCTTGGGATTCGGTGCAATATCAGTCCAAAAACCTGACAGTTCCGCACCCGCGATGTCTCGACCGCTCTTTCGTTTTGGCCCCTTGGGCTGAGTTATCTGGCGATTTTACGTTGACCGCTCAAAACGGGAAGGCGACACGGGTTTCAGATGCGTGGGAGCGCCTACGCGGAGCCGCCCAACCGAACGCATCGATACTAGAGGTAGACAATCGCTGGTGGGATAAGCGGGCACCCTGAGGTGCCCAAAAGGTCTGCGCTTTAAGAGCGCTTTCGGCGTCGAAGAAGTAGCGCGAGAGCTAAGACTGGACTCATTGGGGCCGCAGCGTTGCAGCCGCCTTCGTCATCATCGGAACCGGCATCACCACTATCGGCTTCTGATTCCATCATTCCAACTTCGGCTTGGATGCGCTCGTTTAAAGCGGCAGCTTCGTGCCCGTAAAAAATCATGGATGCGAAGAGGTAGAGAGCGTTCGCGTTGTTATCACACGATTCGATTTCCTCTTCATTTTGCTGGTTTCCGTCGTTTGCAAGTCGGCCATCGGTGATAACACCACCAGCGTGTGCTGTTCCAAATCCAACAGTCACAACAAGCGAAAAGGCGAGTAGTACTTTTGTCATTTGCTTCAACATGGTTCTACCATCTCCACAGCGTTCTCAGCTACGGTTTGCGGCCGTCTCCAATGGACTGCCAGCGCAATGCAGTAGGGCTCCTGCTCTGCTTCCTTTTGGCTTTCTCCAAACTTTTTGTCAACCCGGGAAAGCCAAGAGTCTATAGTTTCTATCGATTTTTCAAGGCGTTGCGGATCCATGATCGCATCCAGCTGTGTCAGGATTGCCCTGTCACGAACCCCTGCTTTGGACCGCTGAAGCGACGCCGATTTAGCGAGTTGTAAAAGGTCGATATCCTCGTTCTGCACGTCCGAAGCACCTTCGGTCGACGCGATGACCATCAAGCTCATCCTTGCCGCCTCACCAGAGCTGGGCTGGTTGCTTATTTCAAGCAGTTCCTCGAGCAAGGGCTGCACTTCGTGCTCTCGAAAGCCTTCGATGACGTTTATTGGGAGTCGTAATTGCCGGTTCCAGGCTTTTGCGATGAGATTGATATCTTCTGTCGCTTGTGGGTCCAATCCGGACGCGAGAGCCGGAACGATGTAGCGCTCAAGAAACGACATCATACCTTCTTGGCGAGATTGTCGGATACCTTCAGATGTCGCTAAGACTGTCCCATCGTCGTTGCACTTCAATAAGCCGTGTTTGATAAACCGTCCGAGTGTTGCCTCGTCACCGAGAAGTTGCACCGTAGTTTCTCGGCTCTTCGGTCCCTCGAGGAGTGTGAGAAGCACATCGAGATGGTCTTGAATAAGGTCGTAGACCACTTCTGAATCTATGGTTTGGAGAGTCATTTCTCAGGCCCCTCGCCCATAAACCTCGTGGTAAATCTGGTGAGCCACGCTCTTGGTCGGCATTTCGAAGTTGGTGGAGCCAAAGAACCGCCTAAACTCCGCCTGAGTCTTCGCTCCGCTGACAAGCCAGAGAGCGACTTTACTCAACCGATGTGTTCGTTCAGAAACCCTCCGATAGTGCTTGTCACCATCGTCAAGGTCGTCGATGAGGCTATGTATCGCTGAGCATAGCTTGTGAAGGCTCGCCTCAGTGACCTCGTGGTCTGCTGCGAGCTTGGTTAGCTCAAGTCTAGATACCAGAAGGTCAAATTCCTGTTCGACTTGCACTTGGTCGACGAGGTCACGCTCGATCTGTTGCAGTCCAAAGTGCTGAGTGAGGCTCGGCTCAAGCTGATGGCTTTCAATCGCTTCCCCAAGGCCATCGACGGCCAGAGTGAAGACGGCATCGCGGATGATTTCGCGAAGCTTTCTTACACTGATTTCGCCACTTTGAATCACAGCGGCTTCGACGTCGGCTTTTGCACGGCGGGTAAGCCCAAAGAATTCATCGGCTTCGAGATCTCTGCCAGCTTCAATTGCGAACTTTTGCGCGAGCTCAGCGATATCGCCCTTCCGCTCGTAGAGCGGTGGAAGGGTGATTTTCGCGGGGGCACGGTCCAAGAGGTCTCTTCGAAAGCTTCCAGCTTCAACCAGCTTGTCGAGTTGTTGGTTTGACGCAAGAATGATGATTGCATCACATTTCTTCGTCCCCGTAGAGCCGAGGGGACGATACTCCCGCTCTCCGAGAAAACGGAGTAATTTCGCCTGGTCTTCGAGTGGAAGCGACTGGAACTCGTCCAGCACTAGGGTGCCTCCCTTGGCCTGACAAGCAAATCCTTCGAAATCGCGATCCGCACCGGTGAAGGCCCCTCGCTTGTAGCCAAAGAGTTGGCTCTCGAACATGTTTGCGCCAAGGTTCGCGCAGTTTAATTCGACTAAGCGTCCGGTTCTTTGTAGCGAGAGTTCAGAAATCTTATGGGCGAGCGCTGACACCATCTCTTTACCAGCGCCAGTTGGGCCGGTGAGGAGCACGACATCTCGCCCTTTCCTCAACACGACTTTACTCAGCAACTCGCGCGATAGAAAGGTTTGAAGTTCTGCACCAACCAAACCGACAGCTTTGGCTGCGTCGCTGAGCGTGCTTTTAAATGCGTCGGTTTGTGTAGGCATCTTCATTACCCGTGATTTCGTCACAACGAACCAAAAGTGGTCAAGTTCAAAATAGCGAACCCTTAAATTTTTATTTTGGTTCCGATTTCCGAACCGTCCCCCCCCTAAACACACGGGATGGGCATGCTTTGGTTAAAAAAAACATAAATTTCAAAGAGTTAGTCAAACCCTTGCACTGTATTTAAAGTTGGCACGCGTCTTGGAAGGCTATTTGGGTCTATAGGGTAGTCAAACGACTCGATCGAAAAAAGGGCTTAGTCGCCAGTTATCTTCCTCTTTCACTGGGCATCGTTAGAATTAGCTAACGAGAAAAAGGGAGATAATAAGGCAAGTAGAGATTCTCTATTTGTCGGCGACTAAGCCCTTTTTTATTTTGCAAACCTGACACTTTGGCCTCTAAAGGTGGCTTCTTCCTATTCTACGGAGTTGAAACTAGAACGCGACCGTGTCTATAAGCCAATCTCAATCGAGCGGTCTTGCTTAGCAAAGACCGTTTTCGAAACGAATTTGACTACAGTGTATAGGAGGCAGTTGTGTCCAAGGTAATTCACCTATCCAATGAGGCTCACGGACTCGCGAAGCAGTACTGCAAATCGAAGGGCCTCAAGATGAGCGATTGGGTCGGTGCTCTCATCATGGACGCAGTCAGTGCGAGTGAACCACGTGAGGCGCCCGAGCCCGTAGTCGAGCCACAACCAGTTGTTGTTGAGCAATCGAACGCTCCCAAAAAGAAGAAGCTACCATCTATCGACGATTCACCGCAGGTAGCGACCGATGGAACACCGGTCTACGAGCAGCCGCCTTTCTGGGCTAAGTCTGCGCCGGCACCATCTCAAGATGACTTTGAATAGCGTCTGATCGAGGAGACAAGTCGTATAGGGTTTAGCCGGGGTGGCGAAATTGGTAGACGCAGTGGACTTAAAATCCATTGGTTTAATAGACCGTGCGGGTTCGAGTCCCGCTCCCGGTACCACCTAAACCTTCCTTCTCACTTCATTTCACAACAGTCTTAAATTCCTTCCATCCCCCGTGTTCGTTTGTTGCTTTGATGCTCCTCCCAGAGCAACTGAATACGCGGTATTGAGCGATTCTAGGCAACGTGTATCGTTTATTTTGAATTATTTAGGGTGTTTCGATCTTAGAAAAAGCCGAATTTTACGAGGAATCGTCAT
>JAYYQC010000028.1:0-14137 GCA_036128675.1 Myxococcota bacterium
TTCGATAAACATCCGCAAATTATCGATTTGCAACGACTTTCTTCATTTTGTGCTGCGATGCGTTGCATAAATTTTAGTCTGAAATTTGTCAAATTCTCTTTCAGGCATTAACCTCCCTCGCAGTCGGAGAAGGTGCGTCGTGTGGTGCGTATTGAGTCGAACTCAAACATCGTCTACATCGCGCACAGAACTTACCTATGAGAAGGGGAAATTTATGCGTAACAACTTTAGACCACTTGTGTGGCTTGGACGTTACTCACTTGCAGCTGGACTGACGCTCGGATTGAGCACCAGTGCCATGGCGCAAGATGAGGCACCAGCAGCCACCGCTGAAGCGCCAGCGGCTGAAGAAGCCAAAGGTGAGGAAGAAAAAGTAGAGACTCTCTACGTCACCGGTTCGCGTCTAAAGCGACTCGACCTCGATACACCTGCACCCGTTACCATCGTAACGAAGCAGCAGATCGAAGCATCCGGTCTCGTCAACATCGGGGAGGTTCTCCAGCAGCTTCCACAAGTCGGCGGTACCAACTTGCAGGTTAACAACGGCGGTACTGGTTCAGTTACCTCGAACATCCGTGGTTACCAGACCGTTATTCTCCTGAATGGTCGCCGAATGGTCGGTCCTTCAGTGAGCTCATCAGTCGATATGAGTATGATTCCTTCAGCAGTCGTTGAACGAGTCGAAATCCTTAAAGATGGTGCTTCCGCAATTTACGGTGCGGATGCCGTCGGTGGTGTTATCAACATCATCACTAAGGAAGACTTCGTCGGTGCTGAAATCACAGCGTACACCGGTATGTCTCAGCGTGGCGACGGCATGAACGTCAGCGTGAACGGCGTTGTCGGTGCTGACGTTGGCGATGGCAACGTTTGGGTTGCACTTGATTACACCCAGCAGGGTTCTGTCATGGCGGGCGACCGAGATTTCTCAAAGTACGACAAAGAGTACCTCTTTGGCGCGGACGCTGACACGATTGCAAGCTATGGTCTCGCGACCCCTGCTTACATCTCTGGTAGCTCGGCACCTGTTTGGGGCCGCTACGGCGTAACTTGTGTGCAGGGACAGGGTTCAGCTGAACTCCAAGCACTCTGTGACGAAGCAGGTTATGACCCAGAGACCGGCGCTGGCGCGTTCCTTAACGTGACCATCGACGAGAACGGTAATCTCGTAAACTTCAACTCATTCGGTACCCGTGACTCACCAGGACCGGCTGAATTGGATGCCAATGGCAACGAGATCTTTCCTAAGGGTGACCTTTGGAACTACCAGCCAGTCAACTACCTCTTCACGCCATCACAGCGTGCCGCGGTTATGTCTCATGGTATCTTCCCTGTAGGCGACGAAACCGACGTCTTCTACGAAGTGTCCATGCAGTACCGTGCTTCTGAGCAGCAGCTTGCTCCTACGCCACTCTTCGCAGCGTTTACGCTCGACGATGGCACCATCCCTACTGAAGGTGTTTTCAACCCACTCGGTGTTGTGGTTGAAGATTACCGACACCGTATGGAAGAGCTTGGACCACGTGTTTTCGCTCAAGACGTACTCACCACACGCGGTGTTGTTGGCGCAGCTGGCGTCCTTCCTGGCCTTGACGGTTGGGATTGGGAAGTCAGTGCAACCTACGGAATGTCATCATTGACTGAAGCATCGACTGGTAACCTCTACAAAGACCGTATGCAGTACGCTCTCCAGGGCTGTACCGATGAAAACGCGGGTGCTGATTGTGTTGTTTACAACGCTTTCCCATACTACGCGAACGAAGACGGTGAGATGGAGTACTACTACTACGACAACCCAACCGGTGTTTCAGAGCTTTCTGGCTTGAAGAGCTACCTCCTTTTCGAAGGTGAAGATACTTCTTCAAACGACCAGTTCCTCATTGACGCTTCTGTAAATGGTAGCCTCTTCGAGCTTCCTGGCGGCGACGCGCAGTTGGCGGTTGGTTATCAGTACCGTAAGCTCTCTGGCGAGTATGTACCAGACGCGGTTATCCAAGAGGGTAACACCACTGGTAATGCTCAGGACGCTACCGAGGGTGACTTCAGTGCAAACGACGTTTTCGCTGAGCTTAGCCTTCCGCTTGCAAACGGCATGACCGGCGTAGAGAACCTCGAGCTTGGCCTTGCTGCTCGTTACTCAAACTACGACACATTCGGTGGTCAGCTTACTTACAAAGCAGGTCTGACCTACTCACCGGTTAAAGAGTTTACACTCCGTTCAACCTACGGAACTGCGTACAACGCACCTTCGATCTCAGCGCTCTACGGCGGTACTGCAGACGGCTACCCATCTGTTTCTGACCCATGTAGTGAGCTCTTGAACCCTGGCAATGTTCCTGAAACATGTGCCGGTGTTGAGAACCAGGATGACCGTACTCAGATCCTTACCCGTAACGGTGCTAACCCTGAGCTGGACCCAGAGCAGGCCAACATTCTTACAGCTGGTTTCGTTGTAAACCCAATTGAAGAGCTTAGCCTGACTGTTGATTACTTCCTGATCAACTACTACGACACCGTCACTGCTAAAGGTGCAGCAACTATCCTTCAGGGTTGTTACTCACAAGATGCATCACTGTCTAACCCAGACGACTGTGCGAAGATTACCCGTAACGAAGACACCAACCTCGTTGAGCAGATCGACGATAGCCTTACCAACGTTGGTATGGACATCACTGCTGGTTGGGATGTCGAGCTTAAGGGTGATTTCAAAGTTGGCGGCGGTCTCCTCGGAACCACCACAACTTTCACTTACTACACAGTTGCTGACACATTCTTGCTGAACGCTGCGGCTGAGAATCCATATTATGCACCTTCTGACGAAGATGAGCTTGAGCCACTTAAGCGCTACAAGGGCATCTACGAAGGAAGCGCGCGCTGGTCACTTCAGAGTGGTCTGAACTACGCGATTGACGGTATTGGCGCTGGTATCAACATCCGTTACACCCCGACTGACATCGAGTGTGCTGACGGTACTTGTTACGAGTTCACTGGTGCAAACGAAGCTAACCCAGACGAGAAGTACTGGGAAAACGAGCTTTTCGTCCGTACCGTTGATGACAACTTCACGGCTGACCTCTACGCAAGCTACGCGCTTGACACCGAAGCAGGCTCAACCACTTTCACACTTGGTGTGAACAACATTACTGACCAAGATCCTCCGCTGATCTACCAAGGCTTCTACGCTGACTCTAGCCCAGCGTACGACTTCTTGGGTCGGTACTTCTACCTGAACGTGGGCCACTCATTCTGAGATAGCTCAAGGTAGAACAAGTTAGATACTAGAAGGGGCGGTATATCTTCGGGTGTACCGCCCCTTTCTTAGTTTTTTTAGGGACTTAAAGGTTTGAATTTTCGAACCTTGATCTCGTTGTCATCGCCTCGTCACCCCGCTATACCACCCTCTCGCCGAAGTGCTTATTGTCGGTGCGTGTGGACGAGGGCCTCACACATCGAAACTAAAGCCAGGCTTACCCACAAAAAGCCTCACACGCTGGAGGCTGGAGGAGCACATGACCCCAAAACGTATTTACACCGGAACGCTGATTGCTGGGGCCTTGGGCTTAGCGGTCTCGACAGCCGCTGCATCGGTCCCATTGGACAAGGCAATTGCAGAGGCAGGTAAAGCCAACCGTGCTTCGAGTAAGACGCAGGATAAGGTTGAAAAAATCGATGATGAGCGGAGTGAATTGGTCGCTGAGTATCGAATTCTCCTTGAGCAGCTTGAGTCACTCCAGCGCTATAACGCTGAAGTTTCGTCAATGGTGACGGCGCAAGAGGAAGAGATGACCTCTATTCAAGGGAAGATTGACCAGGTTGTAGGGATGCAGCGCGATGTTGTACCCCTCATGGTCGATATGCTCGACTCTTTGGAGTCTTTCATTGCACTTGATGTCCCATTTCTCGTTGAAGAACGCTCACAGCGCTTGTCGCTTATGAAGGACCTCTTAAAGCGGGCTGATGTAACCACCGCTGAGAAATTCCGACGTCTACTTGAAAGCTTTCAGTTTGAGAATGAGTACGGACGTACCATTGAGGCTTATAATGGAAAGTTGATCGGCGAAGATAAGAACGAGCGAACGGTTCAGTTCTTGCGAATCGGTCGCGTCATTTTGGCATACCAGACGCTCGACGGAAATGAGCAGGGTATTTGGAATATGAATGAGAACCGATGGGAAGAACTCCCGGCTGATTACCGAACTTCTCTGAACTACGGATTCCGGATCGCTAAGAAACAAGCACCTCCCGGGTTGATTCGGTTACCGGTTTGGGTTTCGAAGGGAGGTGCGAAATGAGACGCAGGCTCAAGCTTCTAACCGGATTGTCTTTGGCTCTTACTCTCGGCGTCGGTGGTATTGCTCATGCTGAAGAGGCACCTCAGCCTGTCTCCATGGACAAATTACTCCAGCGGGTGAAGTCCGGTTGGACTGAGGTAAAAACCCAGAACAAAGAACGGGAAGCGAAATTTGTCGCCGAGCGCAACAAGCGTAAAGAGATGCTCGAGGCACTTAAGAAGGAAGTTGCTCGAGCTGAAGAGCGGAGCACCGCGCTTGAGCAAAGCTTTCAGGCAAATGAAATCCGCATCGCGGAGCTCGAGGAGACACTGAAGCAGTCCATGGGGAATATGGGTGAACTCTTCGGTGTGATTCGTCAGGTCGCTGGTGATACCCGTGGTCATTTAGATGCATCGATCGCGAGCGCTGAGTTTGGCGGGCGACAGGCTGTGATGGATAAGCTCTCAGAGAGCAAATCAATTCCATCTATCGCCGAGCTTCGCGGTCTCTGGGAAACCCTCCTTCAGGAAATGGTCGAGTCTGGTAGAGTAAGCCGCTTCGACGCGCCGGTCTTGAACTCGGAAGGTGTCGAGGTGACCTCGAAGGTCACTCGTGTCGGTCTCTTCAATGCTCTGCAAGATGGGAAGTATCTCCAGTGGCTACCGGATGTACAAAAGCTTACGATACTCGGTCGTCAACCCGGAGACCGATTTCTGTCAACAGCCGAGGATTTAACCGCAAGTAACGGTGAAGAGATGGTTCGCTTCGCGATAGATCCATCGCGCGGCTCGATTCTTTCGCTGCTGGTCCAGACACCGACCATCGGTGAACGGCTCGAGTTTGGAGGTGTGATTGGCTATATCATTTTGGGCCTGGGCGCGTTGACCGTATTGGTTGGGCTTTTCCGCTTGGTCGTCCTTACAAAGACCAATGGTGCGATTGCCAAGCAGATCAACTCTAAGGAACCCGATGTGAATAATCCTCTTGGCCGTGTCTTAAAGGTCTATGAGGATAATCCGGAGGCGGATGCGGAAGCACTTGAACTCAAACTCGACGAGGCAATTCTTCGCGAACAATCGGGTGTGGAAGAGTTCCTTTGGGCAGTTAAGGTCGTTTCGGTGGCCGCTCCGTTGATGGGACTACTTGGAACGGTTACCGGCATGATCAACACGTTCCAGGCAATCACTCTCTTTGGTACAGGTGATCCAAAGCTCATGGCTGGTGGTATCTCTGAGGCTCTTGTCACTACAATGCTGGGCTTGGTTGTCGCCATTCCACTTGTACTCCTTCCTAGCCTTCTGAAGATAACGTCCCGACGAATCATGGAAACGATCGGCGAACAAAGTGTTGGCCTGGTCGCTGAGCGTGCTGAGGACGCAAATGCTTGATGCCATCATCACGTTGCAGGATGACATTTCAGGTTTTCTGGATGTCGGCGGAGATGTCATGGTCGGCATCTACTGGGCAACGTTTTTGATGTGGGTTTTAATTACGGAGCGCTATATCTACTTCGCTACCCGTCATGAATCGGTCGCTGAGGAACTCAAGGCTATTTGGTTGACGAGGCGAACTAATGCGGAGTGGGCGGTTCGTGCAGCCAGACATCAATTGAGCTCGCTGAACCGGCAAAGTGCGACAGCGACACTAGGTCTCATTAAAACTCTCGTCGCGGTCTGTCCTCTTTTGGGGCTCCTAGGAACGGTGACGGGCATGATTGAGGTCTTTGACGTCATGGCGATTTCCGGTTCGGGTAACGCACGCGCTATGGCTGCTGGTGTTTCACAGGCGACGGTCTCGACTATGGCGGGTATGGTCTCCGCACTCTCGGGACTCTACTTTTCGGCACGGCTTCAACAGCGAGCTGAGAAAGAAATGCGTCAATTTGATGATGGACTTGAATAGTCTGACACAAGATGAACTGAGGTAAACGATGCGTCGTAAGTATAGTTTTCAAACTGAGGAAGAAGAAGGCGTCGATATGACGCCCATGCTCGACATTGTCTTCATTATGCTCATCTTTTTCATCGTGACTGCTTCTTTTGTGAAAGAGGCAGGGATTGATGTGAATCGTCCTGGCGCAGTGACGGCTGAGAAGAAGGAGAAGGCGAGTATCCTGGTGGCTATCACTGATAAAGGTGAGATCTGGATCGATAAACGCCCTGTCGATGTTCGCGCAGTGCGCGCGAATATTGAGCGGCTGCGCGCTGAAAACCCCCAAGGGAGCGTCGTTATCCAAGCGGACAAAGAGTCTAAAAATGGTCTTTTGGTCAAAGTGATGGATGCCGCTCGGCAAGCAGGGGTTGAAAACGTATCTCTTGCTGCGGAAACACCGAATTAAGTTATGTTGAAGCGGATTGCCATAAGTGGGTTTGCCGGCTTTATCGTCGCCACGTTTCTCTTCTCGATGATGCAAACGCTCATCGCAATGGGGGATGTCGACCTCGATAAGAGTAAGGGGCCGAAAGTCATCGATTTCGTACGTCTCAAGCGGTCGAGTCAGACCGAGATGAAAAAGCGTGAGCTCCCACAAAAGAGTAAGCCCAAGCCTAATCCTAAGCAGCCGAAGATGAACATGGACTCCGGTAACGCGGGTGATGGGGCGGCGGTAGATATTGGTGCGCCGCAAATCGCCTCAGACGTCTCGCTGCGTGGCGGGCTGGGCCTCGGCGCAGCGCCGAGCGACCGAGAGTTGACCCCGGTTGTACGCGTGACCCCTATTTATCCACCGCGCGCTCAAGAAAAGGGTGTTGAGGGTTGGGTTGTCGTGAAATTCACCGTGACCGAAAATGGCTCAGTGAGCGATGCGACGGTGGTAGATGCCGAACCGAAGCGGATCTTCAACCGAGCTGCACTTCGGGCGATTAAGAAGTGGAAATACAAACCGAAAATCGTCAATGGTAAGCCAGTTCGGCAACCAAATCAGAAAACGAAACTCGACTTTACGTTGGAGAAAGACTGATGCGGGGATTACATCGTAGCTTTCCAATGTTCCTGGTGGCGTGCTTGACCTTTTGTTTTATCGCAGAGGATGCAGCAGCGTCGCGTCAAAGCTTCACAGTTTCGCCGGGAATTTACAAAAATATCAACAAGATCCATAAGATGATGGGTGAAGAGCGATTTGATGAGGCCCTTGCGCTCACCGAGCGTACTCTCGGTAAGCGACGGATAAACGATCATGAGAGATCGCTGCTACTTCAAACCAAGGGCTATATCTTCACTGGAAAAGAGCAGTTTCCGAAGGCTTCAGAGGCGTTTGAAGCGTGTCTCAAAGTGGGTGCACTACCGGATGCGACTTTACGTGATACCGAGTACAATCTCGCGCAGCTCTACATGGTTCTCGAAAAGTATCCGCGCGTTATCTCCCTCTTGGAAAAGTGGCGTAAGCTCGTAGAGGTGGTCTCCGGCGATGCTTGGATGATGCTTGCGGGGGCGTATGCTCAGGATAAAGATTTCAAGACTGCAATGGCCTATGGTGAGAATGCTCTCAAAGTTCAGAAGAACCCTAAGGAGCGTTGGCTGGGCTTTATGCTCTCAGTGTATTTCGAACTCGGAAAAAAGTGGGACGTCATTGCAACGCTCAAGCGCCTGGTAACCGCATATCCAAAGAAGGTTTATTGGATGCAGCTCGCGGGGATGTATCTCGAACTCGACCGTGAAGGGGAAGCATTGGCTGTCTACGATTTAGCCTATTCGCAGAACTATCTGGAAGAGAGCAAAGACCTCGTGCAGTATGCGCGCTTAGCATTGAATGGCAACGTCTCTTACAAGGCCGCCACAATACTAGAGAAGGGTTTCGCCGATGGCATCGTTGAGCGAACCGAGAAAAATCTTAAGCTTCTAGCGAACGCTCTCTTGGTGTCACGCGAACCAAAGCGGGCGTTGCCCTACCTTAGAGAAGGCGCGAAAATGTCCGATAACGGAGAGCTTCATCTCTTTATTGGACAGACTTTGGCCGATCTCGACCGGTGGGGTGAAGCGGCTCAAGCATATAACGATGCCTTACACCGAGGTGGTCTCCGTAACCCAGGTGAAGCACTCATCATGCAGGGGGTCGCGTACACCACCGCGAAACAGTATCGAAGAGCAAAGACCGCTTTTGAGAAGGCTAAAGAGTTTGAGGACCATGCCTTGGCTGCGTCTCAGTGGCTGACCCATCTCTCACAAAAGATAAATTGAGCAAAGCTTCGTAGAGCGACCGCATCTCTGAGTTCACAGAGCGCCTCGGAGGATAGACAATAAAGTTGTCGTCCTGCTCAAAGTTCATCCCGCTACCAATGTTGCACCCTTGAGTCTTGATGAAGTTTTTTTAAGGCTCGGTCGAGGACTTCGATGTCACCCTCACGAACATAGCCGTGGATCGAGAGGCGCAGGTATGTTCGGTTCTCGATTGAGATGACCGGGATCTGAATATCAAACTCCTCATAAAGTCGTTGTTGAAGCGGCGATTTTTGATTGGGAAGCGTAGGGACAAAGGTATCTGCTTCAGGGCGGATCTCTAAGAGTACCATGGCGAGTCTTTGGTCGGGAGCGAGCCTCGCTTGGGCCAGTGGATGCTCCACGAAATGGTTGGCAACGGCGGTTGCGCGTTGGCGGTTGCTCTCGATGAGCGAGTTGCCTTCGTTTGTTTTCTGGCTCTCAAACCACCTGATTGTGTGGGGAACGGTGCACCAGGCGGATGGGTTTTGGGTGCCAGCCCAATCGAATGCTTCACAGAAGCGGTTGAGCCGTGGCTTTACCCAGGCTGAGCTTCCATGGCTGATCACGACCGGATAAATCGGACGCTCCTCAGGCGTTCGATTGTAGAGAAAAGCGGTCCCTCTCGGATTACAGAGCCATTTATGTAGATTCCCGATATAATAATCTGCACCCAATCCATTGAGGTCCAAGACCTCCTGTCCCGGACCGTGGGCACCATCAACAACGGTGATGATGCCACGTTCTTGGAGGAGCAAGATCAGGCGCTCAATCGGTAAACGCAGCGCAGTCGGGCTCGTGATGTGGTCTATGACGACTACTTTTGTATTTTCTGACAGGCGCTCTAGGAGACTTTCTTCGATGCCCTTTGAGGTCGGTTCGGGCCAGGGTAGCTGCCAGGTTTTCACGTCAAAGCCACGCATCTTTGCACAATGACGCATAGCTTCGATGCAGGCATTATAGCCGTGGCTTGAGACAAGCACTTCGTCGTTCTGGCCGAGGGGGAGGCTATTAAAGAGTGCGTTTATTCCCTCGGTAGCGTTTCGAATAAAAGCGATGCGCTCCGGATTTGCTCCAACAAATTTCGCTAAGCTTTGGCGTGCCTCTCCGATGCGCACGGGGTACGCGTCCATCATGAACTCAACTGGATCGCGCTCTATCTCGTCTTCGAGTTTTCGTTGAGCTTCAAGCACGATCTTCGGCACAGCTCCGTAGCTGCCGTGATTGAGAAAAATCGTCTTGGGGTCTAAACTCCAAGAGAGTCTTAGTCTGTCGATAGCTTCGGAGCACCAATCGTTATGAAACTCTTTCATCTACCTACTTCTCCTTGGTCTGAACGTGCACGTTGGGCACTATATTGGAACGCTATTCCACATCAAAGTAGTGAACATCTTGTGATGATTGGTGAGGTATCGCTTCGTGCCGCACGTCGCCGCTTGGGAAATAAGATCACTGCGCCATCGATGGTTCTCGATGACGGCACCTGGCTGACGGATAGCTGGCAGATTGCGTGTTGGATAGACAACGAAGTTGGAGGCCAATTCTTCCGAGGCGCTGCAGCTGAGGTGAGCCGGTTGAACACAGAGACCGAGCGTTTCCTTCAAATTTTTCGACCGGTGGTTTTAGAGAGAATGGTCAACGATTATCCCTTGGCACTTGAAGAAAATCTGCCTCGGATGTTCCCCAAAGCTTTACATCGCCCTTTGCGAAGCGTTGGCGGGATGGGCGTAAAATTTCTGATCCAAAAGTATGAGCGACCTTCGATCGACCGAGCAGAAGTGACCGGGCTGCTGGACAGCTTTCGACGATCAATTGGTGAAAAGCCGACTGTGTTGGAGGCAGGGTTTTCTTACGCCGATATTCTTATTGCGACAGCACTCCAAATGGTGAAGCCGGTATCGAGAAAGTATTGGTCCATTGGTCCGGCGACGCGAGAGGCTTGGACACTTCACGAATATATCGACGACGCGGGAGAATTACTCCAATGGCGAGATGAGCTCTTTGATGCGTATCGGCTGAAGAGGCGCGACGAACTCGAGGGCGCTGAGACTGCGGCTAGAACTTCAGCGTAAGCTGAGCGACCGTCGCGGTATCGAGCTTCTCGACATCGGCAGTCAAAGGTTTGGAGTCGTAAGTCAGTTTAAAACTTGTTCCAATCGCTACGTTCTCATGAACCTTCACGCTAAAGCCTGATTCGTTGTAGATCCGTAGATCTCCAAAGTCTGAGAGGAGAGGCTGTACAAAGAGTGTGCTTGAAAATTGCACATTACTCTCAGTTTTAAATCCTAGCTGGAGATAGTTTGACCACCGGCTCACCAGATCTTTTGAATTCAAATTGATAGGTTCGCCGTTGGCTACCTCTCGCTCGAGCATATAGGTGGTGCCAAGCACTGCATGACCGGCGTCCTCTTCCCAAAGAGTAAATGCGGCGCCTAGACCGACAAGGCCTCTAAATTTGATGGCTCGGAACTCGTTGAATTGATGTTGGATAAATGCCTCTGGTGTGATGACATCACTCAATTTGTAGCGAATTCGGAGATGCTCGAAGGTATTGTAGAGATACTTCTCGTCAGACTTTTCGCCATAGTTGGCACTGGCTCTCAGAGACGTCTGAAAATGCTCACTCCCGTAGATTGTTGCACCACTGAGACCAACATCGATAATGTCGGTGTTGCCGGTCTTAATACTACCATTAAGTGTAGCAGAGCCGGATAGACCCGAGACCTCTTTTCCGGGGACTGGGAGGACATTGACGATTGCATGGGCCGGTGATCCAAAACAGAACGCTAGAGCGAAGATGGTACAGAGTCGCTGAATAGGAAGAGACATCAAGTTACCTTTAAAGTTGGGGTCGCAGTTGTTTGCTACGAATCATTGTCAAACAAAGCAAGTTAGTTGCTCGAGTCCTCTGTGTTTCTCATATGGTCTGCGATTCGGTGGAAGGTCTGAAAGAGTGTGGTTCTTACGTCCTCCTCCTCCACAACCTTCTCAAGCGCAACTTTCATACAAAGCATCCACGCATCTCTCGCGCTGCTGTCTACAGCGAAGGGTAAATGCCGCATGCGAAGTCGAGGATGACCAAATTTCGAAGTATAAAGTGGAGGTCCCCCGGACCATCCTACGAGGAACCAGAAGAATTTATCACGAGACTCGGTGAGATCATCGGGATGCATTGCCCGAATGGTCTGTGCCTCTGAAAGGTCTTCCATCGCGTCGTAGAAATGGTCTACCAGTGCTCTGATCTTCTCTTCCCCGAGGTATTCGTACAGATTTTGCATGTTTGTCTCCACTCGACGCCTACTCTTGGCTGATGTATGCCTGGCATTATGGAACTTCAAGGTCAATGTCTGCTCGCGCCACTAACGACCCTCGGGCTCGGCGGTCGAGCTGAGTACTTTGTTGATATTTCGACCATAGATGAGCTCCGATACCTCTACCAAGAAGCTCGGAAGCGAGGTCTCTCACTCACCATCCTCGGTGGTGGCTCGAATGCACTGATTCCCGACGATGGCGTTGAAGGGATCGTCTTTCGTTATGGAGACAGTCGTCTGAAGTGCAGTGAGGCCCAGAATGATGCCGTGATGGTGGATGTCGGGGCGGGCTACGAGTGGGATGCGCTCGTTGCTTGGGCTGTAAATGAGGGGCTTTGGGGCCTGGAATGTCTTAGTGGCATCCCTGGCTGGGTCGGTGCCGCACCCATCCAAAATATTGGCGCCTACGGTGTGGAACTGGCGGATGTTCTGCATTCAATAGAAGTCTTCGATATGTCGGATGGCTCGGTTCAGCGTCTTAAGTGTGAGGAACTTGGGTTGGGCTATCGAGACAGTCATCTAAAGAGACACTGGCGGGGACGGTTTGTTGTCTTGTCGATTCGACTCGAACTCTTAAGTAACGGCGTCCCGAATTTAAGTTACCGGGACCTCCAGGTTCTCAATGAAAGTCATAAGTCGCCGACCCTGCTCGAGATAAGAGAGCGGGTTTTGAAAGTACGCGCGGAAAAGTCGATGCTTGCCAGTGTCGATGACCCAGATGCTCAAAGCTTAGGCTCGTTTTTCGTAAATCCTGTTTTAGGGCACCAAGAGTTAGAGAGCGTCAAGGAAATCTGCGCTCGGCGTAACTTCGGCCCTCTGCCCTGTCACGCCTTCGGGGAGCATTGGAAAGTGCCTGCGGCCTGGCTTATTGAGAAAGCGGGCTTTGCGCGTGGTACAATCTTTGGAGGGGTTGGAATCTCAAGAAAGCACTCTCTCGCCTTAATCAACCGCGGCGATGGAAGTACCGCGGAACTCTTGGCTTTTGCGAAACAGATAAAAGAGACGTGTCGTGAAACCTTTGGCGTCGAGCTCGAGAGAGAGCCTCAGCCACTTACCCGCTTAGAGTTATCCTGAAATCGGGCTGCTCGTTGGTCCGCAAATGCTTCGGCATCCGAAATAGATATTTTTTGCCAGTTATCGAGTGCCCAAGTAAGGGCTCTTTTCAGGTCCTGGCTATCCTCAGTCCCAATGGCTAATCGAACCAATCTATCTATATTGAGACTTCGAAGCTTGCCGGGTGGTGTAAAGAATTCTGATACAGTTGTGTGATGGTTGACCTTACTGACCAGGCCATCAAAGCTCAGAGCGTACCTAAAGAGCGTTGTAGCCGCTAAGACATTACAAAAATGACTGACTTGATGTTCATCGCCGGCGTTCTTTAGGCGAAATGAAAGTAAAGAGCCGTGTAGCTTGTACTGAGATTGTGCAATCTGAGAATCAACATGCCGAGGGCTCGATGGGTGAAAGACTTCCTCTACCTCTGGGTGCTTTTCAAGAAACTCTACGACGTCTCTGGCACTGGCACAGCGCTGTTTAAAAAGCGCCTCAGTATTCTCTAAGTGGCGATTGATGGATTCGGCAGAACGCCAGCTGAGCACACCGCCCCGCATGGATTGAAGGTCGGCAAGCGTATTAATCAATCCGATACGATTGGATGCAACATATCCCCAGATGTCCTGATCATGACCGCCCATCGCTTTGGTACCAGCCGTAAGGACCGCATCGATCCCCGGGTAGTCAAGCATCGGTGCCTTTGAACCATATGGCGTTGAGATGGTGTGGTCTATGACAAGTCGCAGACCAGGCGCTTGGTTTTCCCGTAGCGCGACGACTGCTTCACTAAGTCCTTTGAGGTCCAGGGCTCTCATTAAGGGATTGCTGAATGTCTCGCCGAGCACGAGTGTTGTATGAGGCTTGACATCTCGATTTAGGACATCGGCAGTGAGGTGATTTACGTAGCTGAATTCGATATCCATTCGCGCTGCGGTCCACTCAAGAAACGACTTTGTCTTCGCGTAGACCTGCTCAGACATAATAATATGGGACCCCGGCCGAATCAGTGCGTCCATGATTAAGGCACAGGCTTGCATGCCTGAGTCTGTGACAAGTGCAGCAGCGCAGTTTTCTATTTTGCAAATCGACTTGATCAGCTGGTTTGTTTCATGAGTTGCGTAGCGTGCGTAAATAGGCTCAAGTGTCGAGGAACTTGTTGTTCCGAGCATCGCGGCGCTGGCTTTGGCATTCTGCCAATCTGCGACTCGGTCGCCATGGAAGAGGTCGATTTGAACCGTCGGGCTCTCCGGGTTGAGATATGGGTACCCGCACTGCTGACCGTAAGCATTGATGCTTTTGTGAAGTCGC
>JAYYQC010000029.1:0-6233 GCA_036128675.1 Myxococcota bacterium
AAGACTATGCAGGAGATCGTTGAGCTGATTGACTTGCTGGATCTTTCGTACGGTTTCGATGGTCTGCTTTGTTTCGAGACCCAACTCCTGACTTCTTTGAATACGACGCCGTGCGCTGTAGGACAGTCCGGCAGCTTGAACGATTGCGGAGAGTTTGATGATGTATCCAGCCGCGTAGAAATTACTGGAGTAGCCCTGTAACCAACTTGCGTAAACGACTCCGCAGATGATGAAGAGCCCCCAATTCGCAGCGTACTCAAGAGATCCATCCATGCGCTTTTGGATCGCCCAAAGTGTGACACCCATCCAGATGAGGGCCTCAACCGCTAAAATCTTCGTGAGTGATGATGCAATCACTTGGTGGGGAAGTAAGTGAAGAAACACGACTGCGAGCAGAGGCAAAACGGCACACACTTTTAAGAATATGCTCAGGCGAGGCGTCACCTTTTCGAGATTGAAGTAAGAGATTAAAAATAGCAGCGCGGTGAGCATACTCACGCTGGCAATAATAGGTCCGCTGGTGGCGTCTAGCTCACCGGTGTTTGGCCAAAGGTACTCAAAGGTTAGGCCATTTGGTCTCGTAAAGAGAAAGAGGATGGTTGTTGAAAATCCTGCATGTATTAAAAAGAGCAAGCTTTGTCGAAAACCCAGGACGAGGTTGTAGATGATGATGAGCACCATCGCACCGATAAAAATCCCGGCTTCAAGAGTCCTGCGACGCTCGAATTTCATGAGCGAATCGAGTGGCAAGAGCCGTACCGTTAGATCGGTGGTGCGAAGGTTTGCAACCCGTATGTAAACGGCAAGCGTCTCATTTGGGGCAAGTTGCGTTGGCATACCCTCAAGACTGGTCTTCAGGATTCGTGAATCAAAATCGACTATGGAACCCCCTTGATAATGCTGAAGGGTTTGACCGTTGCTCCGCAGCCAGAACTGGATGTTGTAGGGAACCTCATTACCGACGGTAATCCACCGGTTGATAGTGCGAATCGATGCGTTGTGGATTTCAAATTTCAGCCAAAAAGAGCTTTCGGTTAAGCCCTGATTTGTCTCGGCTTTACTCAGTGGGACCCAAGCCGACTCTTTGAGGATGTCCTCTAATTCTAGCTCGCCACTGCTATCCTCCAGATAGAGGACCGAGGGGTTTTCGAGGTTAGCTACATCATCTTCGAAAACGTTTACTGCGTTATTGGGGCCTACATCGACGGCCAGAGCATAGATAAGCCCGAGGGTGGAAACTATTTGGTACATCTTAATGAAAAGGCTAGATCGAATACTGTACCGCCGACAAGGCGTCATGTCGTGGTAAACGTCGACAACCCTCGTGATCCAGAGGGAGTTTCCGTAGTTTACGGGATTCACTTATGAAGCTCTCAGGGCTCCATGAATCCACGCTCATCCTTCATCCTATCCCCTTTGTTCATTTGGGCTACAAAGCTCAACGCGCTCGCCCTGGACTTGGGCGGGGATTAGTCCCATCGTTAGGGCTCCTTGAATCCAAATCTGAAGGAAGAGGGCTTAAAAATGACCAATTGTGCCGAGGTCCTTGAGAGAGCGGAGCGGGCCTTTGTAGCTACAACAAACAAAGAGGCTAGACTCGCCGCGCTTAAGCAACTCCGCGAACGGGTGGGAGAGGCGCGTTCGATCTTTGTCCAGAGTATTGTGCGAGAAGCTAAGAAACCGAGAGCCTTGGCCGATGGGGAAGTTTCGCGTGCTCTTGCGAATATTGATGAGGCTATCGCATTTATGGGGAGAACCCATGAGCACAAGGTCGAGCTTGGTAATGCACCCGGAACGAAGGGGCTTGAAGCGGTGTGGCGGCCTTTTCCTCGAGGAATCATTTTGGGCATCACGCCTTATAACTTCCCACTCAATCTGGTCCTTCATAAAGTCCTACCCGCCATCTGCAGCGGTGCGCCAATTATTCTTAAACCAGATCCTCGAACCCCAACGCCTGCCCACGAATTAGCGCGGGCATTGGAAAACTCGGAACTTCCCGACGACTTTTTACAAGTTGTTGATTGTAGCGTGGAAGATGCGGATGTCTTCTGTCGTGACCCGAGAGTCGAAGTGATTTCCTTTACGGGATCAGAAGGAGTTGGTTGGTCACTCAAAAGTCTGCACGCAACGAAGCACGTTGTTTTGGAGCTGGGCGGAACCGCGACCGCTATTTATGCAAAGTCGTCACTCGAAGAAAAAGATGTTGATGCACTCGCCCGTGCATCACTCGTGTACAGTGGTCAAGTTTGTATCAGTACACAAAATATCCTGGTTCCGGAGTCTCAATTTGAAGAGGCTACACAGAAGTTCTATCAAGCTCTTCAGAAAGTAAAGCGTGGTGAGCCTGAGGACCCGAGCTCTGTATATGGACCGGTCATTGATGAGCGACACGCCGCACGACTTTTGGAAAGTTTTCACGAAGCAGAGCGCTCCGGTGCCACTGTTAAGTGTACGGGTAAGGATAACGGGACGAATCTGGCTGCGAGGCTAATCGCCCTACCTAACCATCACTTCAATATCGCAAAAGAGGAGATATTTGGTCCGGCGCTTGTTCTGATTCCATATTCTGACTTTGCGGACGCTGAATCGATAATCCTGGACCTCAAGAGTACTCTTCAAGGCGCAGTGTTTACAGATGATGATAGTTTATGGGAGCGTGCTCAAAGGTGTTTTCGAACTGGTGCCCTTTTGAGAAATCGGCCTCCTACCTTTCGCGTTGACGGAATGCCTTACGGAGGCGTTCAACGCTCAGGGATTGGACGCGAGGGCGTTGCCTACGCCTTTGAGGAGTTTTCAGAGCGGCGCTTAATTATTGCGTAGCCTAGAAGCGAAACATTAAGCCCGCATGGGCATGCACATCGTTGACTGCTTGGATATCTCGTACCAGGTGCTTGTACTGAACCATTGCGAACGCATCTAAATTACTGGCTATATTCATGCTGAGGTAACCGAGGGCACCCATATGAGGCATATACGTTTCCTCGGCGACTGTGAGTCCTGCCGATACCCCAGCGCCTAGCTTTACCGCTGCGATCGGCACAATAAACTTGAAGTTCAGAGCAACATCCGTCGCGGGGCGTCTACCCATGCCGAAATCAAGTTCATAGAGCGTCGTCGCCGGTGAGATGTAGAAGGTCGATGTCAGTGGAATATCGACGAAGAATCCCCATGAAAACCCGGTTCCCACGCTTTTTTCGAGTCCATCGAGCTCGGTTCCTGATGACACAGCGCCGGCCGCTACACCTAAGCCGACGCCTTTCGCGCTCGCATGAGCCTGAGTTGCGGCTCCGAGCATCGTTGCGACTACCAAGGCTGAACTTAAGAGGAAGCGATTGTGATTTTTCATGTAATTTTCCTTCGGCTGGGTTCGCCTCGTCAGAGACGCTTGAGAAGCAGGATTCATTCAATGATTTTGACGCTCTCATAGCGCTTTGGTTTCCTAAGCTCAAATTTAGAGGGAGGCCACGGGCTTGTTCGCCTCGACGCTTGAAGGCAACATGTTGCTATCATGGAGAGAAGTACGACAAGGTCCGATGCTGAAATTTTTCGTCTAGACTGGGGGTGGCCCTCAGCTGACCTTCACGCGACTGAGAGTTTCCAACCACTTTTCAGACAATGGTCTACGTCAACGAAGCTCGGGGAAGCATTTTTTTACGGCGAGCGTGAAGGCTCGATGAGGACCCGTGAGAGTTTTGCGCGAACTTTATGTGCGGATGGTGATCAGGAAAGGTTTGCGACATCAATCGTCGTCACGTCGGGTGCGGGTATTGGCTTGGATCTCATTTTGGGAGAGTGTCAGCGAAGAACCAACACTTGTTTCACACAGTCTCTGACTTATCACAACGCTCTTGGGATTATTCGAGATCGAGGATTCTCAACGTTGGCTTTGGCCGAAACTGAGGACCATGAGCTTGACCTTGATAGGGTTGAGGCCCAGTTCCGTCAGAACCCAGAGGCTATTTGCTATCTCGTACCGACGTATTCGAATCCCTGTTCCGAAAGTCTAGATATCTCCACCCGTAAGGCTTTGGTGGATTTGGCACTCCGTTATAACGTTAAAATCATCGCAGACGAAGTGTATCGACTCTTGCCATTCCGAAAGCAGTCGGCTCAAGCCTCTTTTGCATCCTTAGATCCTTCGGGAGAATGTGTTGTCTCCTTGGGCTCGTTTACAAAGATTGCCGGGCCAGGGCTTCGACTGGGCTGGCTGGAGTTTGGCTCCAGCGTTACGGAGTCTTCTTGGGCGAGCCGTATTTCAACTCAGAGCGTGTTTATCAATGGTGGCTGTTTGAACCAGTTCTCTGCCTGGGTAGTCAGTCAGTGGCTCGACGGTGGTGGGTTCCCCGCGCATCTGTCAAAGGTGCGAGAGAGTTTAGCGATGCGCGCTGAGGCACTTTTTAGTCCGCTCCATCAGGCGTTTAAGGGGACGGCGCTCACGGTTCGGGAGCCTCAAGGAGGCTATTTCGTTTGGATTGACATGCCCGCGAAGTGCTTGAAGCAACTAAGCACGAGATTCGATGATTCTGGTGGGGTACGTTTTCGTGACTCGACCGTGTTCCAGAGCAGCGGCAATAGCGCTCGTTACGGGTGTAGATTGAGCTTTTCGTATTATTCGGCCCCCGAACTGCGACGCGCCGCAGAGCGCTTTATCGAGGGAACTTTGAGTCTAATTGCCTAGAATACATGGTTTTTCTTGGAAATGACCCGCGACGCCGATAGCATAGACGGGTAAGGCAACCGATAAGGGAGGAGCCAATGGGATTTTGGGGTGGAAAAGAGCGCCGAAAGTATGCACGGATTCTGCGTACTGTTCCTTGCAAACTGAAGGTTGGGAATGAGACGCTTGCGGGTTCTACTCAGAACATCAGCGAGTCCGGTGTCTTGATTGAAATGTACTCGGTGCCAGATACGCTCGATGCGGTCGTCGGTCAGGTAGGTCAGTTCTTTTTGCTCGTTGACGGCAAGGAAATGGAGCTACCTGGGAAAGTTCATCGAATAGATGGTCTCTCATTGGCCCTTGAATTTGCTCACGATGCACGCTCCGAAGATGGTCAGACTCTGAAGCGCTTTATTGAGGATGAAACCTTACCTGCGGACGACTGATAGCGACGTTGGACAAATCGTATGTGCACAACCTCTGAGGCTCCCTTTGAGTCATCGGTTCATTTCTACTACACGCATAGCCTTTCTGAGACTTCCACATTTTGGGAGGACGTCGTAGGCCTGCCTCTCATTTTGGACCAAGGTACTTGTCGGATCTATCGTATCAGCCCCGATGGGTATCTAGGCTTTTGCGAAAAAGAGGACGTGTCTACCGTGAAGGATGGCGTGATCATCACGTTGGTGACCGAAAAGGTAGATGAGGTTATCGTCAGCTTGCGGGCTCGAGGACTTAGCCTCGAAAAGGAGCCTGCGTTTAACCCTACCTTCAACATTTACCATGCATTTTTTCGTGACCCGAATGGTCTGCTCATCGAAGTGCAGCGATTCGAAGATCCCAAGTGGCCCAAGCCTCAATCGAGCCTCGCAGGATAGAATCCCCTTCTTAAGTCCCTGAATTACCGAACAATGAGCCAGAATTTTGTTTGGCTTAGGGCGATTGAGATTGCAAAATTTTGTCGCTGGTACGGATTTGTTGCGAATTCTGAAATTTTGTTCGAATAACGCATTGCGTAGTACTCAGGAATACCCTTAAGTTGCGTCTAGAATAATCCTAAGGAGGAGGAACGATGTCAGAGGAGCCATCCTATAAATTTGATACGTTGCAGATACACGCAGGTGCGAAGCCAGATCCCGCTACCGGGGCCCGTCAGACGCCCATTTACCAGAGCACGGCTTTTGTGTTTCGCGATGCTGACCACGCCGCGAAGCTCTTCAATCTTGAAGAGGTAGGATATATCTACTCGCGACTCACAAACCCGACGGTCGCGGTTCTTCAGGAGCGGGTTGCAACACTCGAGGGAGGCGTTGGTGCGGTGGCATGTTCATCCGGCCACGCTGCCCAGATCATGGCGCTTTTTCCACTGATGCAGCCAGGGCGTAATGTCGTTGCAAGCAGTCGCCTTTATGGCGGAACGATCACACAGTTCAGCCAGACGATTAAGCGTTTCGGTTGGTCGGCGAAATTCGTCGACTTTGACGATATAGACGCAGTAAAAGCAGCGGTTGATGAAGATACGCGAGCTATCTTCTGCGAAACGATTGCGAATCCCGGCGGCTATATCACCGACCTT
>JAYYQC010000030.1:0-7794 GCA_036128675.1 Myxococcota bacterium
ATCGGCTTGGGCGGGAGCGGTCGTGAAGATTCCATGGCAGGGAGAAGATCTGAACGACCTAGCTGACCTCGAAGCTTTGATTCCACACTTAGACAGGTAGCTAGAACTTTGCCTCGACCGAGAGCAGCGCACCGCCAGGTAGTGGCAGTAGCTGGGTAAATAGAGGGGCTGGGGCCTTTTCTAATAATGGTAATTCTTCGAGTGTCCAGCTAGCGATGAGCTTGTAGAGCCCTGAACTCAGTCCCAAGCCCGCAACTGCATAGTAGGCGCCCTGCTTGTCGGCGGGAGCTTTTAGAGCGATCAGAGCAGTGGCGGCGGAGGCCACCGCGACCTCAATCGTACCCCGAAGCTCTAAGTCATCACCGATGAGCTGGCGAAACCTGGTAGCGACTTTATGTGCATGGGCGATCTTTGCACGAATGTAGTCGGGATTGGTCTCAGGCGTTTCGTCGAGGCGCAGCAGTTCGGCTTCAAGTTCAGCATAGCGGTCCCACGACCGAAGGAACGTGGATTGAAAGCCCCAAAGAGCGGTGAGCCACCCAAGATTTTGATGAAGTGAACCGCGTTCTTCGAGACGACGGCCTTTGATTGGGTCCTCCTGATTCAGTCCGGCCTCAATAAGCTGCCGACCATAGAAGAACTGTCCAACTGCTCGGAACCCCCAGGTGTAGAACTCTGAGAACTTTAAGGCTCCAACTTTAATGTCACTTATCGGCATCCATAGGCCGATGCCAAGTTGGGAGAGGGAGGCTAAGCCCGATGCGCCTTCACTCAAGAGGACGACTCTCGAAGTGGCTCGGGTCTCCGATTGTAGACCGGCGATAAAGCCCACGCTGAGGAGCGTATTGCTGAGGGCTAATGCCGGACCGGGGTCTACTCGGTCAGCTAAAAGCCCGTGGTAGGTCTGAAGTGTTCCACGTAGAGTGCCGTAGTCCCGACGCAGTTCATCAACCGCTTCGGTACTCGATACGAGGGAGAACGATAGGAGGGTCGAGATGAGCGTCGCATTGATCATAGGACGCTCATAGCTCGTGCTTTAAGGTGTGGCAATCAGCGTTGGTTACGCCGACTCATCCAGATAGCGATTTGTTTACGTGCGGTATGTGCAACCGTCTCAAAGCGCATGCGCATCGCGACACCGCTTGGGTGGGATACGAGATCAACGACACGGGCTTCGACCGCGATTGATTCTTCTTCACCGGGAAGCTTCAAGTGTAGATCGACGAGGTTGCCTGGCCAGATCGGTTCTTCTGCGACCGCCATGAGCCCGCCAAACGAAATATCGAGACCGGAGACTTCTTGCCCAAGTTCCTCGATAAATACGCCGAAGGTCGCCTTCGTTCGTGGTAAGACCCGACGGTTCAGCGCAGGAATCTCTTCTCGAATTGGCATTTCGAGCGCGGTAATCGGGGTAGTTGGATGATTCTCTGCTTCACCGAGCGTTGCAATCGCTGCCATAACGGACCTCCTGAACTCAATCGACAGAAGCTGGATGCTTCTTGACCTTATAGTGACCGAGGTTGCTCTATCTGTAAAAAAATCGGCGAAAGGCGAAAAAAAAGGGAGCTTCAAGCTCCCTTTTCAAAGTTGCGATGGTCTGGGAAAACACTCGGCAAACCCTTAAAGAGCCTCTACCGAATGCAACCTAGAAGCTCAGTTGCACACGGTAACTTCATCATTTTGTGAGCAATCAAAATCCTCACAGTCGATGAATCCGTCGCCGTCGTTATCTTCGCCGTCTCCGCAAAGCGCGTCGGTATTCTCACTACCACACACCGTAACGTCGTCATTGCGAGAGCAGCCGAAATCAGCGCAGTCGGTATAACCGTTGTTGTCGTTGTCGATGCCGTCAGAGCAGGCTTCATTTGTATTTTCGGGGCTTCCTGAGTTGTCGCCGCCGGATTGGTCGCCGCAAACAGTGACATTCTCATTTCGAGAACAGTCAAAATCGCCGCAGTCAACGTATCCGTCGCCGTCGTTGTCGATGCCATCCGAGCATGCTTCGTCGGTATCTTCAGGGTCACGTTCTCCGCATACCGTTACATCCTCATTGCGTGAGCACCCAAAGTCTTCACAGTCGATGTAGCCATTGCTGTCGTTGTCGATGCCATCGGAGCAAGCTTCATCGTTGTCTTCTGGGTCGCGCGGTCCGCAAACGGTGACGTCGGGATTGCGTGAGCAAGAAAAGTCGTCGCAGTCGGTAAAACCATTGCCGTCGTTATCTTCACCATCTGAGCATGTGGCGTCGTTATCTTCTGGAGTTTGGCACTCGGTAACGCACGATTTACAGCCATTGTCTTCACAGTCGGTGAATCCGTCACCGTCGTTGTCTTGACCATCCGAGCACTGCTCTGCGGTCTTTTCTGCGCCATCGGTACACACGGTCACATCGCATGCGTAGAGGCAATCAAAGTCTTCGCAGTCGGTGAAATTATTGTTGTTATTGTCCACGCCATCACTGCAGAGGCTATTGGTGTTTTCAGCGCATACTGAGACATCGCTGCAGTCCAAGTCATCACAGTCGATGTAGGGGTCGTTGTCATTATCGACACCGTCTGAGCAGGCTTCCTCGGTGTTTTCGTCGCCGGTATCGCAGCCTTCAATCTCACCGATGAACTCGATGCAATCGCGATCTTGGCAATCGGCAAATCCATCACCGCCGTTATCGATACCATCGGTGCAGAGCTCGAGTGTTGTCTCGTCTGGGCCACAAGCCTGAGTACAGGTTCGACAGTTTGCATCTTCGCAATCAACGCGGCCATCGCCATCGTTGTCGATCCCATCGCTACAAGCCTCTTCGCCGTTTTCCGAACCACATACGGTTACTTCGCAGCTGTTCTGGCAGCCAAAATCTGCGCAGTCTGTATAGCCATTGCCATCGTTGTCTGCCCCGTCATCGCAGGTCGCGTCACTGTTCTCGGTACCGCTGGAGGAGCCGCCGTTATCGCCACCGCCGGTGTTGGTGTTGCCACCGACATCAGGGTCGGTCGTGCCGCAGGCCCACATGAGGAGGGTAATCGACATAAACGTACATAGACTTGTGAGAATCGCTTTCATCTAATTTCCTTGGTTGAGTTGCGAACCGAAGAGCGGCTCTATCTCTAAGGTAAAAAAACCTCAATGATTTGGCGGTGAATTGTTCTAGTCAATTCAACATAGTTGCCAGTTCTGTTTGTTTAATTGGACCAAATACCGAGACCACTGTCCTGTGCTCGACTTTGCGCTGCATAATATGCATCCATCCGGTCATAAATCTCGTTTTGATAGCGGTAGACCCGGGCGAGCCCTGCAGCGAGAAGCTCCTCGGCAAGGTCATTGCCGTTGCTCATACGAATGTAGGCGAGCAGGCGGCCGTATCCGTCGTAACAATCGTCGAAAGGTTGGGGACCGCAGTCTGAGTCGAACTCCAACCCGATCTCTTCGGCGCCGATTTGATCCCACACGAAGTCTCTGGCCTCTTGTGCAAAGGCTTCAGGGCCTGCATCCGCGTAGAGCTCCGGTGTGTTTACCCCTTTGAAGCGGATACGGAATTCGACACCGTTACGAAGGATTTCGATGGTGTCTCCATCGACAACCGACTTAACGAGCACTGGCTCGGCAAACTCGATGGTTGTGGTTGTTGAATCGCTTGACCCACTGGGGTCCTCGGTTGTTGTGGAGCTTTCGCTTGGATCGGAGTCGTCAGTCGAACTCGTTGCGCTGCTCTGCGTAGGGTCTTGTCCGCATGCGAGGGCCATGAGTGCAAAGCCGATGCCGAGGGCTCTCACTGAGGGGCGGCCATCTGTCGTGCCAATCATATTCACCAGGTCTCCATGAAGTGGTTCGGTCAAGAGCCGTTGCGACAGCTTTCGTGCTGCCGGTCGAGGCTCTTGGTTTTACGCGGTGCGGGCTCAGCGCGGCTCGCCAGAATCCACTCAAATGGTGGGGCTGTCAATCAGATGGCGCAAGTTTATCTGGGGAGGAAGGTAGACGCGTTGTGTCACAATGATCTCGCGAAGAAAACACTTCGCCCCCTGGACTCTCGTTCTCTCCCGTGTAACTTAGCGTGTCCGGTTTGAGCCTCCCGCCCTGGAGGCTTAACACGCATTTACTACTTGAGAATCAAAAGGAATCAGGATGTTTAAGCATCACTCCGTAAAGCTATCGCTGCTCTGTGGCGTTGCGACTTTGGTAATCGCTTCCATTGCCTATTCAGAAATTCGGGCGAAAGTGTTTATCAACGAAATCCCTTCGCCCGTCTATTTCAATGATGGTGATAGCTTTCGTGTCTTGAGCGGCAAGCTCAATGGTACGAAGGCACGCTTGAGCGGTTATAATACCCTCGAGAGCTTTGGTCCTGTACACCGATGGGGTGATTGGCACGCAAAAGAGCTCTACTTCAATGCTAAGATTGCAACCCAAAATGCAGCGAAAGGCGTCTGGTCTTGCGATTTCGGCGGTGATCGCGATGGTTACGGTCGAGGACTTTTTTGGTGCAAAGACCTCGCTGCGGACCAAATACGCAAAGGGCTTGCGCACGCGATGACGGTAGACGGCGCATCTGCCGATCCCTATCTGCTAGAGGCTCAGGCCGAAGCAATCCGCGAAAAGCGGGGTATGTGGGCCAAGGGTATTCCCGATTATGTGATGACCTCACTTCATTCAAAAAGCGAGCGTCCCGGGAAGGATTACGTGTACAACCGTCTCGTCTCGACAAAGGATGGACACTCTGAGAAATGGCTTCACACCGAAGTCTATGACGAGTGCCAGTGGGTATGTGCAAATCGAGTCACGGTCGACCCTGAGGTATCAAAAGCCGGCATTGCTGCTCTTCGCGTGGCCGAGGAACTCAAGCCTTGGGAATATGCCAATGGTTATTCCGATGCGCAATTGGCCCATGCGATTGATATCTGGTTGAGAATTCAGTCGGTCACGACTCGGGTCGAGAAAGACCACGTGAAGGATTTCAGAGCTGCATTGAAGCGGCTTGCGGATGAAGGTGTGATTAAAGCAGCGACCACTGAGGTCGACTCTTGCGCCCTTTTTGTCGAATTTAAGCGTCGGTATGGTAACGGCCGCGCGAAGTGTCTCAAGTAAAGCCTAGATTGAGACAGGTAGTTTTGGAGTAATTGAATGTTAAACAAGTATAGTCTCGCAGGCTGGCTCCGAGCGATTGGTATAATCGCCTTGGTGAGCGCCTGCGCTTTTGAACTCTCGCCCAGTCCGGTTACCGGGTATGAGTGGGATGACGCCGCGTGTAGCGACGGACGAGATAACGACGACGATGGTGCGATCGATTGTGAGGACCCGGATTGTGTCTATTTTTCGGTTCATTGTGGTTTGGATATCCCGTCAACGCCTCCATCGCAGTATCCAATCAGTGAAGTGCCAAGGATTTGGGAGAACAACCTGTCCAAAGATGACATGAACCGCGACGGTGTCGTGGATGGCGATGACATTTGGATTCGCTGTCATGACCAAATTGACAACGATAACAACGGCAACTTTGATTGCGGTGATCGCGCCTGCTCAAATATCCCAGAGAACTGCTGTGCTCGGGAATTCGACAACGAACTCTGCAGTGATGGCGTTGATAACGACCAAAACGGTTATACCGATTGTGCCGACTTCGGATGTCGACGAAACCCATACGTCACAGTCTGTGTCGAGAATACATTGGCGGATTGTACCGACGGTAAAGACAACGATGGTGATGGCCGCGCAGACTGCTTCGATAGTGATTGTGGTCGACTGGCCGGAAGTGATCTCGAATTGATTCGAGATTTCTGTGGTGCTGAGGCTGAAGACACTCAAGAACGCTGCTCTGATGGGATCGACAACGATCTTAACGGCTATACCGATTGCGATGACTTTAGCTGCAGTCGTAATGAAAATCAGGGGATTGTCCAGTTTTGCGAAGAACAAGCCGCCCAAGAAGCCGCTGATCAGTCGGGCGAGCCAGAGGACAGCGACGCTGCCTGTTCCGACGGAATTGATAATGACAACAATGGCTACACCGATTGTGATGACTTTAGCTGTACCCGAAACGATGCCGTCACCGTCTGTGGCGGTGGAGGGACACCAGAGGTTACCGACCTCTCTTGCTCGGACGGCGTTGATAATGACAACGACGGCTTTGTCGACTGTGCGGACGCTGACTGCAGCTGGAGTCCAGCAGTCACTGTTTGCAACGACGTCCCACGTGTCTGCGAAGCACTTTAGAACGCTTATTTTTTAGTTGGAGAACATGATGAAGCTTAGAACACTTAAACTTACAAACTTCATGGCGGCACTTTGTGCGGGCCTCGTAATTATTGGCGCAGGACAAGCTTGGGCAGGTGAGACTGCTTGTCGTGACGGGCAAGATGAGGACGCCGACGGCATGACCGATTGTGCTGATTCGGATTGCTACGACGCAGCCGAATGTCAACCGGATGGTGAACCTGAGAACACCGATGCACGTTGTTCCGATTTCGTCGATAACGATTCCGACGGTGTTTTTGACTGTGATGATAAAGCTTGTCACGGTCCACGTGTAAGCGTTTGCAAGGGGTCTTTCGATGCGGTTCCTGCTGCTGCAAGCACCGCCGCCCCTATGACTTCTTCGGATGATTACGCTGCCTTCGACCCAGAAATGGCTGCTGGCGGCGAGTCGAACCTTTTCACCTGCTCGGATGGAATCGATAACGACGGCGACGGGAAAATCGATTGTGAGGACATCGGTTGTCAGCTCGCCCAAGATGTCTCGTATTGCAAAGGTTCACCAGAGTTGCGCTTTGGTGTCGTTGGCACATTAGAGGGCACGCATGAGTGGGGGACTTTACGACAAGGTACACCTGAGGTGGAGTTTGCAGATGGTGTGACCGACGCTCGTTTTTCGAAGCTTCAGGTGCGAGCTCTCGGTCCAATTCCGGGTGTGAGTAACTCGTTCTTCTTGATGAGTATGCGAATGGAGAAGACTCCTCGCCTGACCTTCGTGACCTTCGAGGTCCCGATCAACGATAGTCTGCGGTTCAGTTTGAACTCGGGGTCCGGCTCCCTCTCGTATAATCCCATCGTATCCTCGTCGAAGCAGATTCTCCTCGACCCCGCCTATTACCTAACCAGTGCTTTCGATCAGGGCAACGGCGGGCAGATGCAGTTAAAGGGTATTGAGGCACCTGGGCTTCCTGGTTTTCAGTTCCTCCATTATGAGATCATGACTTCTGCTGGTACCGGGCGCTTTGCCGGCAATGTTGGCGGTGGTTATGTGACTGACGATACCAAGAATCTCACTTGGAATCTGGGAGCACGCGCTCAGATTGACCACATCGGTTACTCAAGCGTATTCGACACGAAATTCATCTATCGTCCACTGCCCCTATCGCTGAGCACTCGCTATGGTGCCAAGTGGGAGCAGCGTTCGGCGGAGCGCTTCCCAGCACTCTTCTTCGGTGCGCAGACCCGATTTAGCTATTTCCACTTAGCCGGCGAGTACTACTGGCGAAATGCGATGCAATCGACGGTTGAAAACGGTGAGACAATTGAGATTTCATCCAAGCAACATTCTATGAATGTCGAGCTAGGGATTCTCTTGTTGCCGAAGCACCTGATGCTCGCAATGGATTACGGCTTTTACAAAGTGATGTCTCCATTGAACCCATCGTTCAGTTACCCAACCGATGAAGAAACCCAGCTTCGTGGCGCTTTGCACTGGTATTTCTGGAGACAGATCGGCGTTGCATCCGTCTTCTATGCGCGAAAGCAAGTGCGCGAGCTTGGTGATGTTGAATGGGATGTCTCTAATGAGTTCCGTATCGCAGCGCAGTATCGTTT
>JAYYQC010000031.1:0-2864 GCA_036128675.1 Myxococcota bacterium
ATTCATTTTTCATGACAGGTCCTTCCTGGGCTTCTGATTCGAAGCTCATAAAACATTGGGGTGTCACCGCGTGTCGGCGACGCAGGACCATCGTATCAAATCGAGATTCACTTGTGATTTAATATTGAGACGTATGTTTCAGAATTTGGCAAGTTTTAAATAAAACCGTGAGGCCAATCACTCCTACATCCAGAAAGTGTGTCCCTTGTCACAATTTGAGACATTTCTGCGAGACTCAAGTGCTCAAGTTCCAAATTCTTCGATGGTTCGACGAGAGAGGATTGCGAGAGAGATCACAGGTGAGTGTCAGGTAATACCCGTACCCCTTCTCGAGCGCCCAATCGAGCAACCGAAACGATCGGATGAAGGCGCTAAGCCGTGATGTCTTCAAAGATTTCGAGAGGCCGCCAGACCCGTTCTGACCACGCCCACTCTGCGTGCGGCGCGTCTGGCTCGTACCAATGCCAGAGGTCTTGATCCCACTCATACCCTGCAGCAGCCAGCTCATCGGCAAACTGACGGTTCGCGCAGTAATTGTCTCGTCCGCCCGGGGAGTCGTCTTTGATTCCGTCGCCGTCGAGATCCGCACAAGGGTCGCCGGTACCCCCACCTGAATCTAAATAGAGACGGGTCCGGACCTTTGACATCGAGCGGTAAATATCGATCATCGTCTGGGTATGCTGGCCAAACGAGCCCCAACCAAAGGTCCCAGAAAGCGACGCCGCGAAGTCGTAGCTCTCCGGATAGAGATGAACCTGATAAAAGGCCATCAGACCACCGAGCGAAGAGCCCATGACCCCAACTACACGCGGTGTTCCATACCTTAGCTCGATAAAAGGTCGAACGGTATCTTCGACGTAGCGCGCGTAGTCAGCGCCTCGCCCCCCGATCTTATCACCAAAGACATGATCCTCGACGTGGGTGTACTCATTCATGCGGTCCGGACTGTTGTCGATACCAACAACCAGTGTCGATGGACCAACATGATGATGCAGATTCCAACCGCCCCAGATGGCCTCCGGATGAAAAAGATTTTGGCCATCATGAACGTAGAGAAAATGCGTTGGGTGACGCTCCGGCACCCAGACCCGGAGGGTTCTGGGCGCGATACCCTGTCCCCCAACCTCCAGCCAGCGCTCAAGGTGACCAGCCGAAGCCTGCGCAAGGGAGACTTCCTGTCCGTCTTCGAAACGATAGGCCCTCGCATAAGGGTCTGCCCAATCATAACCACCGTTATTAGAAATGCGATAGCGAAGCTCACCGGGATGTTCCCTCGGCATTAAGAACCACCAGAGGTTCCCAAAGCGATGCATTGGCGTGGCTTCCCAGCCCGTGCAGTCGCCTTTTACAAAGAATGGTTCATCACCGTTCGCGAGATGAACAATCAGAAAACCCTCTTCACCCCAGAGCGGCCAGCCATCGGCAGCCGCGACGGCGCGCATCAGGAGCTCACTGTCTCCATAGACCTCAACTAGGCGCTCAATCCATAGCATCCCGAAGTCCTCACTTGAGTCCTGGAGTAAGCAGCCGGGACCGACCAGCCTCCATCACATCCAACACAAGAGCTACGCTGAAACCGAAGCTCTGCCGAGAGGACGCGCTTGAGCCAAGACGGTCGCTTAATCCATGTTCTCGCTCTTTTAGGTGTCTCGCAGAGCGCACAATTACAACGAATCTCAGGGCATCGACAAGGGGTTCGATTGGCTTGAGCCGAGCTAGAGGTCTTCTACCAGCCGATAAAGCGTCTGGTTGCCGTCGATACCCTTGAGGTCGAAGCTCCCAGCCGGCTCGCGTCGTCGCTCCGCGAGCAGCGCTGCCACAGACTCAGAGACGTAGACGGCACCAGCTTCAGACGCCGATTCGATACGCGCGGCAAAGTTCACGGTGGGTCCGATGGCGGTATAATCCGACCGCTGCTCGGAGCCGAAATTACCCACGACCGCTGGGCCATGATGGATACCGATGCGCATCTTCAACGCCACCGCCCGCTCATCGGTCCAGCTCATAGCCAGTCGATCCAGCGCTTCATTCATCGCCAGAGCGCAGCGTGTCGCCCGCTCGACCTGTTGCTCGGGGGACATATCTTGAGGGGCACCGAAAAGCACCATCACCGCATCGCCGATAAACTTGTCGATGGTCCCACCGAACTCGAAGATCACCTTATTCATCTCGGTGAGGTATTCATTGAGGATCTTGGAGATCCCCTCCGGACCAAGGCTTGCTGAGGTAGATGTAAATCCCTTTAAGTCCGAAAAAAGCACTGTGATATGTCGTAGCTCAGCTGGCTTATCCATACTCAGATTGCCATCGAGAATCTCGGAGATAAGCGTCGGCGGCAGGTACCGCTTCATCACACTCTCGGTGATATAAGCGTTGAGTTTCTCAACCTCTTTCTCACGCGACTTCAACCCAAGTAGGTTTCGAACCGCCGAGCCCAGCTCTTGGTCGTTGAAAGGCTTTCCTAAAAAGATATCTGCACCAATCTCGGTACCAATGAGCTTAGATTCCTGGTCGCTCTTCGCGGTCAAGAGGATGAAAGGCGTTCCGGCGACATCGGGGTTCTCCCGCATCTTCGCAAGCATGTCCGGACCCGTCATTTTGGGCATCATCCAATCGGAGATGACCAGGTCCGGCTTACGGTCGCAGATCACATCATAGCCCTGGGCTCCATTGGCGGCTTTAAGCACTCGATAGCCACGCTTCTTCAGAGCGCTCCCAATAAGGTTACGCATGTCCTGAAGGTCATCGACCACCAAGACCAGCTGCCCCTGCCCTTCTATCTCAGGCGTGTCTGCCGGCTCCTCTTCGACATCGGTCTCAATCCCGGTCTCGCCGGCATCTTCAAGCATCCAAGTACGGGCTTT
>JAYYQC010000032.1:0-3201 GCA_036128675.1 Myxococcota bacterium
CAAACAAAAGAATCTACTTTTATGCACCTACCTTTAGAGGTGTATGGTCAAAAAAGGTCAGTCTAGATTTACAATTGAATTTCCAAGAGCTAGCCGATTCCCTCACCGACGACGAGGTGTTGATCACGAAGCTTCATCCGAGATTGTTAGAAAATAGTGGTGTAACCGGAAATCTAAGTGGAATTTTAAACACTCAAAATAAGATTATAAATCTCTCAGATTACAACGCCGCCAGCCTAATCCTCGCGTCAGATGTTGTCATATCAGACTACTCATCCCTGATCTTTGAAGCGGTTCTCGCCCAGAAACCACTCATCTGTTACGCGGAGGATATCGACAGATACGAGCACGACCGAGGGTTTGGACTCGAATACCGAGACGAAATGCCCTGCCCGATTGTCGAAGAGCCCTCAGCTCACGTTCTCCTCGAAGCACTCCGAAATGCTTCGATTGATCAAGACCGTTATAAGCAATTCATCGAAAAGTTTCTGGGTGCATGCGACGGGCAAGCCTCACATCGCGTAATCGCTGTCATCGAAGAATTATTGGGTAAGCCGTTGACCGAATCTTCAAGTGCAATCGTTTAACGGTAAGCCTCTCAATCGAGCCAAGGCCGGAGCATTCAATGACGGAGATGTCCTCAACGCTTAAACTGAGTGAAACGCTCGCTACGCATCCAATCAACGTAGAGCTTCCATCGCAAACGTTGATGGTCGACCGTTCTGAAGTTGGCCCAAACGATACCTCTCGTCTCAAGCATAACCTGCTTGGGCTCGCACGGTCTTACCCCCACGTACGAACATTTGTTTCGCATTTGGCGAATAACGGATTTTACCTCGTAGATCATAAAGACGGTGTCTCGCGATTTGAGCACCTCTCCGACCCCGCTCGCTTTCTGCAGTTCTTTGATGATTCAAGCGTACAATTGCGTGAGGAGCTCTTCTACACCCTCGAGAAACCATCGCTCACCACCGACACGCCTCGCTTATTGGTCGTGTTCTCATCGATCGCTGACTTCCCGCTCAATGCGAGTATTTCCCGAAGGATGTTTTTTCGGAATTTTCCAACCATCGGTAAGTACATCCCGAGTGATACCCATATCCTCCGGATTGCCGATGTAGGCTCGGTTCTAGGGAGTTTTTACCTCAACAACAATCACGACCCTGGGTTCGCAGATAAGATTCAGGACCTTATCCGCTTCGTTGTCGAGAGCCTGGGAATCGACAAGTCGAACGTTGTTCTCTACGGGGCCTCTAAAGGCGCGACCGCCACACTCTATCACGGTGTCGTGGGAGGCTACTCCGGAATCGCAGTAGATCCGATAGTATCCGATGAATATTACCTAAAGAAGATGAATGACGCGCACTTTGTCGAAGGGAATTTCCCCACTTACAAAGAAGCTGTTTTTTCAGAGCTACTCCAAGCTCACCCGATCACGCGTCCAATCCATGTGGTGACATCGCCAAGCTCAGAACAATATCAGCACATCGACAAGCTCCTCAGAGAGCACCTACCCGCTGAGAATTTGATGCTTTATGAGTTTTGCAATCCGCGAATTACCACGCACACCGAAGTCGGCCCCAATACCATAAACTTTGTTACCGCGATGCTTAATAATCTCTTCTATGGAATTCATAGCACTAAATCGCAGCGCTATACTTGCTAGTCGATAGCGAGGAGTCATCGTGCCCAAAAGGTTTTAAGGGGGCACAATCGTTGGTGGGAGTTTAAAGTAGGCGCTCTATCAATCTGCGACGAAACCACTCTCGGCGGTACATTCGCCGACTGAAGCTAGAGCAACAAACGCCGCGTCTCGCTCGCAATCATTGCCATACGTTACACCATCGCAGCCACACACCGGTGCCCACTCACGGGTGCATGCTGTACGGATGCGCTCGACACAGGTACCGACCTCATTACCGCCGCAGTTGGTAGCATCACTTAAATCACACACCAATGAAGCGTCACATTCTCGTCCATCGAAGCCTCCACAGCTCTCGCCTTCCTGAGCCGGGGCACCGCATTCACCCGCATAGTCAAACGCCACATAGGCTGCTTGGCGCATACAATCATTGCCATAGGTCGTGCCGTCACATCCGCAAACAGGGTCCCACTCTCGGGTACACATGGTCGCTTCGTCTTCTACGCAGGTTCCCATCAAGTCTGAACCGCAGGTGTTGTTTCCGCTGAAATCACAGACGAGACCGTCTGCGCACGAGAACCCTGCAATCCCGCCACAGTCTTCACCAACGCCGTCGGCTTCAACGAAAACGCAGCTACCTTCAACACAACTCAAGTCGCTGGAACAGTCGCTATCGACGCGACACTCAGGCGAAGAATCACCACCTGAACCACCCGAGCTTCCGCCACCCGGGCAACCCGCGATGATAAACATTGCAAAGAAGAGAGTCGATAATCGGTAAGCGTGCTTCATAGTTGGGCTCCTTCAAGTCATTCAGCCAACGGGTTCGTGCTGGCATGCTTCGTGTACCCAGTTATCCTACATGTAGGTTAAAAGTTTCGACACTTTCGACGCGCCTTGTCACACACCACCCCCTTAGAATAAAAAATATAAATATTTCAACAATATACGGATTCAAGGAATGATCGGCTTCTCTGAAAAATGCCTCAAATCAAGCACGTGGCTTAGCGTCTAAAGCGGCCGATCGAGTGCTTCACACAAAGCCGCCGGGGATTCTCAATCGCCAAACAAAGCCACCTTAATAGTCCAGCGACGGCCTGAAAATTGAGAATTTGCCAGAATCATGAGCTTCAAAACAAAGCCTGGGAAACTCTACCCTCTTCACTCATACCTATGAGCATTGCCAGAGTACATGGCTGGAGTCGTTTAGAGAGCATGCTATGCAAGAGCAATTTGAGACAAGCAAGGCGTTCGGAAATCTGTGAGATAGTACCAAGCCTGGTCTCCATCTCTGAGATCCCAATTTGGCGATCGATTAACGCGACGCGGCAATCATCGTCCTCATTGCTTGAGAAGCAAGTTCTCGACAAATCGCGTACAATGTCATACGGTGCGTGCCCCTTTCACGCATGGAGGACCCTGCATTGGAGACGCATTACATTGACTGGTTACACCTGGTTTTACGCTGGTTACATTTCATCACCGGCGCAGCATGGATTGGAACCTCGTTCTATTTCAACTGGCTCAACCACAGTATGCGTACCCCTGACCACGACATC
>JAYYQC010000033.1:0-5526 GCA_036128675.1 Myxococcota bacterium
TGTATGGTTTACAGAATACGAAGAAGATCACGGCCTCTCGCTCCGACACCAGGGTGATAAGCTCTTTGACAAGCAGAGCGACTTTCAAAGGGTTACTGTTCTCGACACCTACAAGTTCGGCAAAATGCTGACCCTCGATGGTGCGATAATGACCACCGAGAATGATGAATACGTCTACCACGAGATGATCACGCATCCGGCCCTTCAGCTGACGGGGGATCCGAAGCGGGTGCTCATTGTCGGCGGTGGTGATGGTGGGGCGGCCCGAGAGTGTTTACGCTATGACTCACTCGAAGAAGTTGTCGTTGCCGAGATCGATGAAATGGTTGTCGATGTCTCAAAGGAGTTCTTACCGACTATCTCGTCTAGCTTTGGAGACAAGAGAACGACACTCGCGATTGGCGATGGCATTAAGTATGTCGCCGAGGCAGAAGCAGGCTCATTTGACGTTGTGATTGTAGATTCGACTGACCCAGTCGGACCAGCCGAAGGTCTCTTTTCCTACGATTTCTACCGGCACTGTCACCGTCTCTTGAGGGATGGTGGTGTGATCGTGGTTCAGAGTGAATCTCCACGGTACAATGAGCAGGCGTTCGCTGGGGTTAACAAGTGCAATCGAGAGCTCTTCGGTGCTGATAATGTATTTCCCTACCTTGCCTATGTACCGACATATCCCACCGGCATGTGGTCGTTCTCCATGGCGGTCAAAGGGGAGTCGAAGCCATCCGGATTGAATCGGGAAGCAATCGACGCTTTCTCAATGAAGCACGACCTTAAGTATTATAACGGCGACGTCCACTTTGCTGCTTATGCACTGCCTACATTTGCGCGTAAACTTCTCGAGTCCTAACGTCACTTAACAGAATTCCGACACTTTCCGATTGATTCCCGTGGTCTAGCCGTTCAACATAGGGCGGACCATGCGGCATTCAAAACACATCGCTACGCTTTTGACCTTATCTTGCTGGGTACTCCAAAGTGCATGTCTGTCGGATGATGCGGGCAGCTCCTCAAGTGATACAACGGTGGTCGACGTCAACCCTGGACTGAATGAGACCTGCTCCGCCTGGGAGCCGACCCGTGCCGCGAATTCAATCGAACTGGAGCCAATAGCCGCTGGCGGTTGGGAGCGTAGTGTCTTTGCGCTACAGACTGAGCGTTTCCCCTCCCGTTGGTATATTGCAGAACAGCGTGGTGTCGTCTCGTTTTACGACGAGATAACCGAAGAGCGGTCAACGGTTTTTGATGGCCAGTCGCTGGTGCTCTCACACGAGGACCCCGGTGGCCATTACAAGGAAGAACAAGGGCTTCTAAGCTTAGCATTCAGGGACGAAGCGGGTGATGTAAAACTTTACCTCGCGTATACGGTCGGCCCAACACCAGGTGCTCTCGTCATTGGGGTGCTCACTCTCGATAGCTTGGGTACGAGCGTGCTTGAAAATGAGCCTCGGGAGGTGATTCGGATAGAACAGCCATTTTCCAACCATAACGGAGCGCATCTAGAGTTTGGCCCCGATGGGTATCTTTATATCGGCGTCGGTGATGGTGGTAGTGCGGGAGACCCTCAGAATCACGGGCAGCGCTTGGATACACTCCTCGGAACCATTTTGCGGATTGATGTCAGTCAATCACCTTACGCAATTCCAGAAGATAACCCACTTGTGGGGCGCGATGGTCGCGATGAGATCTTCGCGTGGGGCTTGCGTAATCCATGGCGATTTCATTTTGACTCGGAGACAGGTCGCCTTTGGGCTGGTGATGTAGGACAGAATGCATATGAAGAAATCGATATCATTCAAAAGGGAGGCAATTACGGTTGGAACCTTTTAGAGGGGGAGGCGTGCTACCGTCAGAGTAATTGTGATAGCGAAGGTATGATACCGCCGGTCCTAACTTATGCTCACAGCGAAGGGCGTAGTGTGACGGGGGGGACCGTCTATCGGGGGCGAGATTTTTCCGCACTCTACGGGACTTATATTTTTGGTGACTTTCAGAGTGGTCGAATCTGGGGGCTGGACGCCGACCACGGTGAGGTGCGCTACGCGGAGAAACGACTGCTGAGCGACAGTGGGCTCTCGGTGGCCAGTTTTCTGAGCGACTTAAGCGGTGAACTTTACGTCCTCGACCTTTTTCGCGGTATTTATCGCCTTCGTCCGCCTGAGACGCCTAGCTCGACGGATTCAACGGTCCCTGACCGTCTCACCGAAACAGGCTGCGCATCGATCGATAAACCGGCTGAGCCGGCGGAGGGTCTCTTAGGCTATATCCCGGCTCAGCAGTTTTGGTCCGACTCGGCTGAGAAACGTCGTTATTTGGCCTTACCTCCTGGCACCCAGATGACACTCTTGGAATCAGGTGAGCTCGCGATGCCGATTGGAACGGTGACCCGCAAGGATTTCATCCTCGATGGCTCACTGGTTGAGACGAGGTTTTTCGTGCGCTCAAGCGACGGCCGTTGGCGTGGGTACTCTTACCGCTGGCTAGATGATGGGACCGATGCACTCTATCATCAAGGTGGCTACGAAGAGTCGCGTTTTGGCACGACGTGGTATTACCCAAGTGAGGCTCAGTGCTTAAGCTGTCATACCGAAGTTGCGGGTCGTGTACTTGGTCTTGAAGCGAGGCAACTCATTGCGAGTCAGCGGCTGGAACAATGGAAAACCTGGGGCTATCTCGATCGAAGCGAGTGGGGTGGTCGTGCGTTTGAGGACTCGAGCCGCGGCGATAACGGTCTAACTGATGCAGACTTTGCGAGGCAGTATCTACATACGAACTGCTCGATGTGTCATCAGCCTGGAGGTGGCGGTGGTGGAATGCATTTAGATGCCGATACATTCGAGTTCGGTTGCGATGTTTCGCCGACCCATGGCTCGCTTGATATCCCGGACGCTCGCCTGGTCGTGCCTGGGGAACCAACGCGGTCGGTCTTGCTTGAGCGAATGCTTACCAGCGATGTGACGCTACGTATGCCGCCAGATGGCTTGCGCGTGGACCAAGACGGAGTCCGCCGCCTAGATGCATGGGTTTCGGGATTAAGCGACTGTCCTGACTAAGTAGGTAACTGTTGGGGCTTGTATCTCAACGTAAACCTTCTAGGATGTTCGCATGATGGTACCCCCCGATGTCCGTGCAGCTGAAATCATTGCTGCGACCTACGAGCATCTTCGAAGAGAGTTTCTCCGGTTAACACTCTTAGCGCGTCGGCGCTTTGAGGAACGAGATTTCGTGGTAGCGCACCGCGATAGTCAGGACCGCCTAGAACTCTATGAGCCGTGTGTGCAGGACGCTCTCTCGCTTGTGAAAGCAGAGCTCGATTTCCACCGCCGAGATTTAAGTGCCTGGGGACATGTGAAGAATGCGTACCGCGGTATTGTTCATCATTGGCATGATGTCGAATTGGCGATGACTTTCTTCAACTCCGTCACGAGACGACTTTTTGTAAATCGCGGCCTCGATGTTGGTATCGAGTTTTACGATGAGGACTTCGTCTTTTCGGAACGCTCACCCGATTCAGTCGTGTATGCGCGTTACCCATGGTCCTGTGGACTACAGAATATCATTGCCGCAATCATTGGAGGAACACAGTTCTCGTCGCTTCTCCACGATTCGGGTACGGCTCGACAGAATATCGCAGTTCAGATTCGGCGCTTAACAGCCGGCTTGGACCGCGATACGCCAATCAAAGCCATCGATGTTCTCTTACCGCTTTTTTTCCGTGATGGTGCAGCCTATGTGGTTGGCAGACTCATTTGGGAAGACGATTTTGTGATACCACTGGTTCTTGTCTTTAGGCATGAATCACGCGGTGTCGTTATTGATGCCGTGATCTTAGATGAGGATGCGACAAGTATTCTCTTCAGTTTTGCGCATTCCTACTTCTTCGTTGCGATTCCTCACCACCGTGGCGTGGTCGATTTCTTGAAGTCAATTATGCCCAAAAAACGGATCGACGAGCTCTATGTTTCGTTGGGGCACCATAAACACGGCAAGACAGAACTTCATCGCAGCTTAAGACAGCATATCGCGGAATCTAACGATAAGTTCGAGCATGCGGCTGGGATCAAAGGCATGGTCATGGTCGTCTTTACCCTGCCACAGTACGATGTTGTCTTTAAGGTTATAAGGAATAAGGTGGCACCGCCGAAGCGAACAAACCCGGCCAAGGTCCGTCAGTGCTATGACCTAGTTTTTAAGCATGACCGAGTGGGACGCTTGGTGGATGCGCAGGAATTTGTCTACCTCGAATTTTCAAAGTCTCGGTTTGAGCCAGGCCTCCTTGATGAATTACTCGAGACAGCAAATGAGACGGTGTCCTTGGATGGTGATATTGTACGTATCGCACACCTCTACACTGAACGACGTATCACGCCACTTAACCTTTACTTGCGGGGCTCTAAGTTTCATGCGGCTCAGGCCGCGTTGCTTGATTATGGTCAGGCAATCAAAGATTTGGCGGCAGCCAACATCTTTGCCGGGGATCTCTTTTTCAAGAACTTCGGCGTGACCCGTCATGGTCGGGTTGTATTCTACGATTATGACGAGCTGATGCTCCTTGAGGAATGCCGATTTCGCCGAATGCCTACGCCACGTTACGATTTCGAGGTCTTTGAATCCGAAACCTGGTTCCGGGTCGCCGAAAATGATGTGTTTCCCGAGGAATTTAGGTCGTTTCTCGGGATCCCTAAGGACTTAAGTGCGGCGTTTGAGGCCGAGCACGGAGAAATCTTTGACCCCGACTATTGGCGAAGGATGCAGTCTGAGCATTCTGAGGGCCGAATGGTGGAAGTCCGGCCTTATTTGCCATGCTTTCGGTTGGCTGGTGGGCAGGAAAAATCCTAACTATTGTGTGCACCGCTTTCTTTTCTGGTGACGCCCACCACTTTTCAGTTAGCTTAAACCGACTGGTCGACGAACATCGCATGGGGTGTCGTTGAGGTTTGATGTACCAGTTACATGATCTTGATGGTTTTGGGTGGGAGGCTCAATCGTAATGACTAGGTCGAAAGATAAAGCGACACTTAGGTTTACGATTATAGGTGCGCTGGGCGCGATGGTAGCTACCACTACGCTTTTGATGCTCTTTCTTTCGTACCAAAATGCAACCAAATCTATCACGCTTACTTCTCAGACGGTGATGAAAGAGGTCTCGCTTCGAGTTCAGGAACATACCACGCAATTTATGGCACCCGTCGAGAGTGTGGTGAGACAACTTCACTTTTTGATCCGGTCTGGTGTGGTGGAGGAGTCCGATTTCGGAGCTTTGGAGCGTAGCTTTTGGGCCGCGATGTCGGTCAATCCGGCTTTTGCATCGATTGACTACGGGAATAGAAATGGTGAGTTCATCATGGTCAAGCGAATGCCTGATGAGAGTCTCGCGACGAAGTCCAATGAACTTACGGAGGATGGCGAAAAGCGGGTCCGTTGGTTTTTGAGGGAGCGTGGTGCAGGTCTTTTCGGCATCAAAGAGGCGAAAGAACTCAATGACGATGGCTACGACCCACGCGATCGACCTTGGTATAAGGGGGC
>JAYYQC010000034.1:0-7255 GCA_036128675.1 Myxococcota bacterium
CGGTTTGATTCCAATTGGGAGCTCTCAGCCAGTCGAGCCATCGCAGTGATGCGCTATATGGTCGAAAACGGGGGGCTCGATCCGAAGAAGCTCGGAACCGCGGGCTATGCCGATCAGAGACCTCTGGTTCCGAACGATACGCGAGAGAATCGAGCCAAGAATCGTCGGGTTGAATTTCTATGTCAGCGATTCACGCCGAAGAAAACGCTCGTTTATAAGACCGATGAGGAACTTGAGGTTCAAGGTCAGGCTCCAACCGGCGATGAGGGTCTGTCGGTACACGACTCGGCAGATAAGAAGCTTGAAGAAGAACCAGTCGACGACGAAGAGTCCGACGAGGATGAAGCTGAAGCGGACGAGGACGAGGACTAGGGATAGAGCGGTGTCGGCATTCCGACGATTTACCCAGTTCGGGAACGCTTCTCGGTGTCAAATGGACGCCAATCCTGCAGTCATTCACTTAAATCCCCAATTTATATAAGTAAAAAAAAGTAGGCACGCCATTTGCTTAACTTCTAGTGCGTGGGAACGCATGAGGATTGGACCAGATGGAAGCACGTTGGTGTGAGGTGGTTCCGAGAGGGAGAAGCTTCCATCTGGTCATCCTCGCTTAAGAGAAGAGAGGGCATCTTGGGATGAACATCAACACGCCATTATTAAGTGTCGAGGAAATGGAGGCTCTACGAGCCGACCTCCAACAGCCCAAAAGTCGAGAAGCCGAACCAGTAGACCTTGCCAGTGGTGACCATGCTCTTCGCCGCGTGGTTCCTATCATTGAGCGTCGCTTGGAGCTTTTCCAGAGTGCAGTTGAACTCATTGTCGCACGGAGTATCCGTGAGACGCTGACACCTCTCTCACATCCGCCTGATGTCATTGGTCCACGGACTGCAACCGGCACGATGCGTGAGCTCTCAATGGTGATTGAGATTCACACGCCTGAGTTCGGTTTGGTTGGATTCGTTGGCGTCGAAAAGCTCTTGAGCTTTCTCCTGGTTGAGCGTTCCTTTGGTGCCCAATTGAACACCGGGCCAGCGAAAGACGATAACTGGTTTGTTCCAACCCGTGAGCGACTCAGCGACGTTGAGCGTCAGACTCTCGTACCGCTCTTAGACAATCTTTTGTCTGAGCTTAAGAGCCGGGTCTTCGAAGAGCTCGAACAAGACCTGATTCTTGAGATGATTCCGGGCGGGCTTCCACCGGAACTTCCACCGCAAGTCGAGAGTACAATTATCTGGAAGCTTCGCTTTAAGTTGGGTGAAGAGAATTCCGGGTTCGTATTGGTTTTACTACCGAATATCCTTGAGCTTTTGATTCGTAAGGACCGGGTTCAAGCAGAGTTCCTACCAACCCTGATGGCGACCCATCTCGCAAATACGCGGGTGCAAGTCTCAGCGGCACTCGGACAAGCATCACTCTCACTCGAAGATTTCTTAAACCTTCGAGAAGGGGACGTTGTCCGGCTAGACCGAAGTCAGGAAGACCTGGTGGAGCTTGAGATTGAGGGAGCGTCGAAGATGCGTGGCCTCCCGATTCAGCGCAATGGCGCATTCGCAATCGATGTTAAGCAGTTCATGAAGTGATTCTATAAGAAGAAGAGGTGGGGAGATGGCAGATTCAACCGATAACGAAGAGTTCATTGATATCGATCCAAAAGACTTGGACCGTATGCTCGACGTTAAGATTCAGCTCACAGTTGAGCTCGGTCGGCGTCGCGTCAAAGTGGCCGAGGTCATCAATATGGGGCCAGGCTCAGTCGTCGAGTTTCCTAAGTCTGCTGATGAGCCCCTCGATATTCGAGTCAATGACCAGCTGGTCGCACGCGGTGAAGCGGTGGTGATCGGGGAGCGCTACGGCATTCGGGTCACCGAAGTTATCTCGCCGAATGAGCGTCTGAAGAGCAGCGGCTTGGTGAAAGAGGTGCCGTTATGAAAAAGGCTTCAGCAATAGCATTGGTGTGTGGGGTTTGGTTAAGCGGTAGTGTTGCTTTTGCTGGTTCGGCAGCCGACTGGGTCGACGCCGAAGTTGCAGCGAGTCAGAACGCTGAAGCTGTGCAAATGATGGAAGATGAGACCTTTCGCATTCCTGCACTGCCTAAGCGCTTGGTTGCAAAGGCTCGCAAGCACGTAAAGAAGAACAAGGTTGTTTGGTTTGTGCGCGGTGCGCGCGTGAAGCGTCAGGCGCAGGTTTTTCGCTCCGGTGATATCGAGCGGGTGGTTGTTCAGCCAGTTCAGAAGGGTGCTGTCATTACGGTCGCTACGCGCGGTAAGGCAGCCAAAATCGTATCACGGTTGAGCCTGGAAGGTGGTCCTCAGAGCCGCGTAGTCCTTAAAGGGATGGAAGGTGCGCCGATGCGACCGGTCAGTCAGCCTGCGAAGGCTGCGGCAAAACAGTCGGTTACCCTGCAAGACGAGGTTGCACGCGCAGTTACCGAAGAGCAGCAGACCGAGTCGACTCTTAGCGTTGATGAGCCAGTTAAAGTTCGCGAAGCCAGTGCGATGGGCTTCATGGCAATTGCGCTTCTCGGCGCGATTGCCGGACTTTTCGGAATGACAAAGTGGCTTCAGAAGCGCAGCAAGAAGACGGGGAATGTCGACATTCAAGCTGGAATCGATGTCGTTGCGGTGAAAGCTCTCGGGCCGAAGCATCGCCTCGCATTGATTGAAGCGTGTGGTGAAAAGCTCTTGGTCTCTGCCTCTGATAAAGAGGTGAAGCTCCTGAGTCATGTCGGTAACCACCTGGTTGCAGAAGAGCCGAATGACGCTGAAGAACTGGCAGAAGAGTCGATGAGTGATGTTTTTGCCAATCTGGTTCAGGCATCGAGTGAGCGCCGGGACGAAAAAGAGTTTAATACTCAAATCGTTGAAGAATTTACACCGGCTGAGTTTCCTGAATTTGTCAGAGAGCCGAAATCGCTCTCCGCGGATCTCGAAGGTTTGGTACGTCTTCGTGAGCGCCGTGGTCCCAAGCTCGAGAAATCCTCCGGTGGTGTGTTCGAGCATCTGACCCGTCGATACAAGTCAAACGGAGCGGCGGCGTAAGATGTTGGGCACAGCGCATCGAATGATTGGACGCTTTCTAGCGACCTTCGGACTTCTCCTCATCAGTGTTCAAGCTGAGGCAGCCCGCTTCCAGCTCGACATCGGTGGAGAAGGCGATGGGCATGAGGGAAGTGCGGCCATCAAGATGATGGTGATTCTGACGCTCTTGTCGTTGGCACCTGCGATGCTCTTGACCATGACCAGTTTTGTTCGAATTTCGGTTGTTCTGATGCTCTTGCGAACAGCACTTGGTACGCAGACCTCGCCGCCTCAGCAAGCGTTGATGGGTCTCTCGCTCTTCCTCACAGTCGCGATTATGTGGCCAGTCGGCTCCGAAATGTATGAGCGCGGACTTCAGCCATACATGGAAGACAAAATTTCGTCGTCCGACGCATTGGTCGAGGCTTCAAAGCCTTTGCGGATCTTCATGCTTCGTCAGACCCGTGAGAAGGACCTTAAGCTATTCTACGAGCTCTCGCAGACAGCAAAGCCCAAGGCAGTTGAAGAGGTTGGAATGCACCTTTTGATTCCCGCCTTTGTTATCAGCGAGCTTCGGACTGCGTTTGAGATGGGCTTTCTCGTGTATATCCCGTTTCTACTGCTCGATATGGTGGTTGCTTCGGTCACGATGTCACTCGGCCTCGTCATGCTACCGCCTGCACTTCTTAGTTTGCCATTGAAGATTATGCTCTTTGTTCTCTCCGATGGCTGGAATCTCATTGTTCGCTCACTGGTTAGGAGTTTCGGATGACCATCTCGACCGTCATGGATGTTTTGACAGGAATGCTCGTTCTAGGTGCCAAAGTTTCGACACCCATCATGGGCATCGGTATCGCGATTGGTCTTATCATCGCGATTTTCATGGCCGCGACCCAGCTCCAAGAGCAGAGTCTTCAGTTTGTTCCGAAGATTATTGCGATTGGGATGACCCTCTTGGTGGTTGGCCCTTGGATGCTCGATATCTTCGTTACCTATACCATCGATATCTTTGAACGTATTGCGACGATGGCCCCAGGACAGCTCTAAGTGACTGGAATCCAAATAGAATCTTTGATTCTCCCGCTGCTCTTTGTGGCGACGCGGGTTGGGGGTGTCATGATGGCGCTTCCCATGTTTGGCCTCAAAACATTTCCAACCCGCATGCGTATTGTCGCCACCGTCGCCTTTTCGGTGGTAATTCTCTGCGCTCGACCGATCCCCGTTATCCCAGATGCCTGGGTTGGCACGCTAATTGTAGAATTCCTCATAGGTAGCCTGATGGGCTTGGTCGTGCGTCTATTGGTAGCGTCGGTCGAATTCGCGGGTGAGATAGCGGGGATGCAAATGGGTTTCGGATTTCAAAAAGTCGTTAATCCAATGTCACAGGAATCCAACGGTCCAGTTGGAAACCTGTTCTTCGCACTTGCGGGAGTAATGTTCTTCGTAAGCGAGGCTCACCACGAAGTACTTCGAGCGATTCTGGCAAGCTATTACGCTTGGCCGGTCGGTTCGATGGCATGGGGTGAAAACCTTATGCCATTCATTCTTGAAGGAGGAGCAGGACTCTTTTGGGCCGGGTTTCGCATCGCGTTTCCCTTGATTATCATCGCGTTTCTAACCCAGCTTTGCTTTGGTGTGTTGACGAAGGTCGCACCTCAACTCAACGTCTGGTCGCTTGGTTTCGCGTGCGTGATTCTCATGTGCCTAATTGGTTTCTCTCTCTTTCTTGAGCCCATCATGTTGGAGGTCTTGGCCCTCTACCAGCAGAGCTACCGTGTCTTAAACGAGCTCTTGCTGGTGAACTAGATGGCAGATTCAGAGTCCCCAGAAGATAAAAATAACCCCGCCACCCCGAAAAAGCGGGAGGAAGCCCGAAAGAAGGGTGATGTTGCGATGTCCAAGGACCTCACAACATGGCTCACGCTTTGGGGAGGCTTTGTCGCGTGCGCTGCGCTGGCACCGGGAATTGGAGCCAGTGCGAATCAGTTTACCCGTCGAACCTTTGGAATGATGGGGACGCCCATGGATGGGCGACTTGGTGGTGATTTCATCGATACCTATGCGGCTATGGTCTTGCCCCTCTTACTCATCGGCGTGGCGCTGGGACTGATCGCAACCTTAGGTCAGACCAAAGGCATGTTCTCGATGGAGAAAATCGTTAAGCCCGACCTCCAAAAGTTCAATGTTTTTATGGGTATCAAGCGCATATTCCTATCGGTGGACTCGTTGATTGAGCTTGGGATGTCGATGTTGAAGGTCGTGTCAGTTGCTATTGTCGCTGGTTGGACTCTCTGGGAATTCCTCCTCAAATTCTTCTCGAGTGAGCCCTATGACTTGAGTGGAATGGTCACCGATACCCTCTGGTTTACGCTGAAGCTTGGTGGTCGCTTGGCTGCCGCCACGCTCGTCTTGGCTGCGCTTGATTACGCGGTGAAGAACTACCAGTACGAGAAGAAGCTCAAGATGAGCGACAAAGAAATCAAAGACGAACACAAGAACACCGAGGGTGATGGCGAGATTAAGGGTAAGCGGAAAGCAATGGCACGTGATTTGCTTCAACAGTTAACGACCGAAGGCGTTAAAGGAGCAGATGTGGTGGTGGTAAACCCGACACACTTTTCAGTGGCACTCAAATACGACCGTGAATCGATGGCTGCCCCTCGCGTAGTTGCCAAAGGGGTTGACCAACGTGCGATGCGTATCCGTCAGATCGCTCGAGAGAATGGCGTACCCATCGTGTCGAAGCCGCCTCTTGCGCGCGCGCTCTTTCGTCAGGTGAAGGTTGGTCGAAGTGTACCTGGGGAGCTCTTCCAGGCGGTCGCCGAGGTTCTCGCTTATGTCTACCGACTCAAGAAAAATCGCAGAAGAAAGGCTAGTTAATCATGGATCCGAATCAACAGCCGCGGGGTGTCTCGTTTAAAGAGACCTCCTTTATCCTGGTCCTCATGATGACAGTCGGCATTATGCTTTTGCCGCTGCCAACCACCATGATGGACCTTTTGCTTGCATTTAGTATCAGTATCTCATTGATTTTGCTGATTCTTTCGGTGAATGTCGAGAATCCACTGCAGTTGAGTTCCTTCCCTTCGATTCTTCTCATCGGGGCTCTCTTAAGGCTTGCCCTTAATATCGCGTCGACGAGATTGATTCTCTCGAAAGGGGACCAGGGCCCGGATGCAGTCAGCCGCGTGATTGCTGCGTTCGCGGATTTGGTCGTCGGCGGCAATGTCGTCTTGGGTGTCATCATCTTTGCCATCCTTGTCACGATTAACTTTGTGGTCATCACAAAGGGTTCCGGACGTATCGCTGAAGTTGCGGCGCGATTCACCCTCGATGCAATGCCGGGCAAGCAGATGTCGATTGATGCAGACTTGGCCGCAGGTCTGATCAAAGAAGAAGAAGCAAAAGAGAGACGTAAGAACCTCCAGCTCGAGGCGAACTTCTTCGGTGCAATGGACGGTGCATCGAAATTCGTCCGAGGTGACGCCATCGCGGGCTTGATTATTGTCGCCGTGAACATCATCGGCGGTCTTGTCATTGGTACCGCCCAAAAGGACCTTTCGCTCGGTGATGCCGCCGAGATTTATACCATGCTCACCATTGGTGATGGTCTGGTATCGCAGGTTCCTGCGCTACTTACTTCGGTCGCTGCGGGTATCATTACAACGCGTATCACCAGCGAGACATCTCTTGGAACTGAAGTTTCTGGACAGCTATTCGCTTCGAAGCGCGCGATGTTCATTGCAGCCGGGACCCTAGGCACCTTAGGTGTGGTACCTGGAATGCCAACCATGCCGTTCTTAGCCCTCGCTTCCATCTTGGCATTTGGTGCGTCTCGGGTGAAGGAAGAGAAGCCCGAGGTGCCGGTCAGTACAGAACCCGAGCTTTCTACTTCGGAAAAAGACCGCCAAGAACTCGAGGAAAACCTCTCGATGGATCTCCTCGAGATGGAGGTTGGCTACGAGCTGGTGCCACTGGTCGACATGAGCAACGACGGTATGCTCTTGAAGCGCATCTCCGGCATCCGTAAGCAGATAGCCAACGACTTGGGCGTTATCGTCCAGCCGATTCATATGCGGGATAATCTCATGCTGAAGCCAGCTGAGTACCGCGTGATGTTGAGTGGGCAAGAGATTGCGCGTGGTGAGATTCGTCCACGTCGGCTCCTTGCGATGAACCCCGCAGGTGGCGCACCGAATATTGAAGGTGAAGTGACAGTAGAGCCAGCATTTGGCCTG
>JAYYQC010000035.1:0-9391 GCA_036128675.1 Myxococcota bacterium
GCTGCAGAGGCCTCGCCTGACACGCAGTTGGGCTTACCGTCGTCTACCGAGAATATCGCTAAACCCGACGCCGACTCGCCGGAGACCACGAGGCGAGAACTAAGTGCTTTGACCTACAACTTAGCGCTTTTGGATTATAAAATGTTCGGCTTCTTACCGGTTCGACAGGCACCTCATGTAGAAGAAAGACGCAAAGAAGCGCTCCGTAGCGTGTATGGCACTGACCATATTGTGGCATTTCAAGAGATCTGGGGTGCTGCGGATGCAGAGCGATTCGCAGAGCAGGCTGACGCCTCGGGCTATCGCTATTTCGACCCCCCCAAGATTCACGCCTCCAACGGCCTAGGTTTGGCCATTCGAAAAGACCTCATCGCGCCCAATCAGCCAGTTAGCCATCGTAACTTTACCTTTACCGAGCAGCTGCCGCGAGAGTATCTTGCGGCTACCGTCTCAAGTCTGGGTTTTCAACGTGGAATAAAACGGGGATTTCAGCTCGTTGAATTCACAACGCCGCAAGGAGAGACCATCGCCATCGTCAACACCCACTTTACCGCCTACCGCGAGAACTGGCGCTACCGACTGAGTCAGGCAGAGGACATCTCGAAGGTAGTTCAGTCAATCGAAGCCGATAGTGTCATTGTCCTAGGGGACCTAAACGGCGACATTCATTATTCTGGCGACACCTTTAGAACCAAGGATGGCGAAGAAATACACGGCTGGCTCGTGAACGCCAGGTCAACCCCAATGCTTTTAGCTTTTGCACAGCTTCAGGATTGGTCCACCGTTGGCTTTGGGGAAGACTTTATACGGAACTGTTACGCGCAGCCCATCTCAAAACGCGACCAGCAATGTGAACCAACCTGGGACCATGGTAATCTTTTGGTACGCGCTCAATACCCGGAATCGCGCGAGCCTCAAAGCAGGCTTGATTTCATCCTCGGAAGGTCGCGATTTCCGCTCCTTCACGTAAGGTCGAGTCGGGCCTTTCAAAAGGCATTCAAGCTACCAGATGGCAGCGAAATGCATATAAGCGACCACTATGGTGTTCGCGTCAACCTCATCCACGCGCTACCGAACGGTGAGCCGACACAAACTTCACCTTAAGGTTGGTGAATATAGAGTTGTCGTCCCGCTTTTTTGAATTCCTCGCTCTTGGCCTGCATTCCCGTGCTCTGAGCCTCTTCAGGGCTCAAGCCGTTTTCCTCGGCATATTTCCGAACATCAGCCGAAATCCGCATAGAGCAAAACTTAGGTCCACACATCGAGCAAAAGTGAGCCTTCTTGGCGCTATCCTTGGGCAGAGTCTCGTCGTGGTAAGAGCGAGCCGTATCTGGGTCCAGCCCGAGGTTGAACTGGTCCTCCCAGCGGAACTCAAACCGAGCTCGGCTCAAGGCATCGTCCCATAACCTCGCGCCGGGATGCCCTTTCGCCACATCCCCTGCGTGCGCGGCCAGTTTATAGGTAATCAGTCCCGTTTTGACATCGTCTTTATTAGGCAATCCGAGGTGCTCTTTAGGTGTAACATAGCAGAGCATAGCGCATCCGAACCAGCCTATCATCGCCGCACCAATACCGCTCGTTATATGGTCATAACCAGGCGCAACATCGGTCGTCAGGGGTCCCAAGGTATAAAACGGTGCTTCATCACAATGCTTGAGTTGCTCGGTCATATTATCTTGAATCATGTGCATCGGTACGTGCCCAGGCCCTTCGATCATGACCTGCACATCGTGCTTCCACGCTTTCTTCGTAAGCTCACCCAAGGTACGGAGCTCCGCAAACTGCGCCTCATCATTCGCATCCGCGATGCTTCCAGGCCGCAGCCCATCACCCAACGAAAAGCTGATGTCGTAAGCTTTCATGATCTCACAGATTTCATCGAAATTTGTGTAGAGGAAATTCTCTTTGTGATGCGAAATGCACCATTGCGCCATAATTGATCCGCCACGGGAGACAATCCCCGTGACTCGATTAGCGGTCAGGGGCACGTATGGCAAAAGGACGCCGGCGTGAATGGTAAAATAGTCGACTCCCTGCTCGGCTTGCTCAATAAGCGTGTCACGGTAGACCTCCCAATTTAAGTCCTCCGCGACGCCACCCACCTTTTCCAAGGCTTGGTACATCGGAACCGTACCGATTGGCACTGGAGAGTTTCGTAAGATCCAATCTCGAGTTGCGTGGATGTTTTGGCCGGTTGAGAGATCCATCACCGTATCGGCACCCCACCGAATTGCCCATACGAGCTTTTCTACTTCCTCCTCGATGCTCGAGGTGATTGCGGAGTTACCAATATTAGCGTTGACCTTCACCAAAAAATTTCGGCCGATAATCATCGGTTCAAGCTCTGGATGGTTGATATTTGCCGGAATAATCGCACGCCCCGTTGCAATTTCGTTACGCACAAACTCTGGGGTCACACTATCGGGAAGCGTGGCACCCCAACTATTACCTTTAAGTCTTGCATCTCGTTCTGGGTTACGCGACTGCTCCGCAGCTGCTTGCCGAGCGATATTTTCGCGAATCGCGACGTATTCCATCTCAGGTGTAATAATTCCTCGCCTTGCATAATGGAGCTGCGTAACATTCTGTCCCAGTTTCGCGCGGCGAGGACGACGCTCAAGCTTCGGGAATTCCAGAGTTTTGGTACCAGATTTGAACCCATTATCTCGGGCGACCGTTGGTCGGCCTTCGTAATACTCGACATCACCTCGCTGATCGCACCAAACGCCCCGTAGAGACGGGAGTCCAGCGGTCACATCAATATCCATTGTTGGGTCGGTATACGGCCCCGACGTATCGTAAAGCCGAACCTCCTCACCATTGGTCAAGGTCACAAGACGGAAAGGAACCTGAAGCTCGCTAAATCGTGTGGAGCGCTCGTAAATCTTATGTGAGCCAGAGAGTGGCTCTCGGGTAATAAGCCGATTCGGATTAGCGGTATTGTTTGACATGATAGCTCCTTCAAATAACGGAGCCACCCAAATGCGGCCCCGATCCCTACGGCGATATCAATCGCATCAGGTTCAACGGGTTGATGACTCTCTCAGCCCCATTCAGGGCACCCCGTCGGGTAAATCTGCATTCACTGCTTACGACTTAAGCATCACCTTCGCAATCGGAAGATTCGGTGTTTGGGTTAAAGTTTTTTTCGACACAGGCGGCTCTATCGACGTCACTTGAAGGCTCATCACAGCTTTCGCAGACTTGAGTTCCAGCGCTCTTGCATTCAAAACACGCGTAACTCGAGACAACTTCACCACCGACATAACCCTGTTGTGTTTCATCACACCAAAGGTTCTCGCCCCCCAGACCACGCCTGCAGAGGTCACAGTCAATAAGATCATCGTCGTCGAGCATGACGACCGGCATCGGTAGCGCCGGAGGCTCAGACATTTGAGTCGTGCCGCTGCAGCCCATAACCATGAGGGTAGTTAGCAGCGCTAATAGATAAGGTCGGGACATGGCGTTACTCCTAAGTCCAGTCATCGAGATGCGACAACATCAGTTTGGCGGCTATCAAAACGACCTCTCATACCTAGGAGTCACCACCTGAGAGCTGAGCAAGGAGGTCTTCAACCGGTGTAGAGGTTCGTTTTTCGGTATTACAAGGCTTACAAGAGACTGCTACGTTGCCCTTAACGGAACGGCCCCCACGAGCGACCGGGACAATATGGTCCATCGTGAGGTCATCCCGCTCGAAAGATTGGCCGCAATAGTCGCAGATCCCCTGGCTCAGCTTCGTCTGCCACCAACGGGATTTTCTCAGGGCGCGTGCTTTTTCTCGCTCTCGCTTTTTGAATGCGTCATCGACCATCAATCCCCTTCTACAGCGACCGGCTCAGATGTCCAGTCGACTTGCTTTTCGCCAAGCCATAAGGATTTAAAATGGGCTCGGTCGGTCGCACTCATGTCTCTCCGCGCTTCGCGGATCCAACCAGTCTCGCCAAATACCCAAACCCATAAAGGGGTCGGGTTATCTGGTGTCAATGCGAAGCGAAGGTCGCCGATACTACGGTCCGGTAATTGTCTAAAGCAGCCTCGGGTATAGAGAATGTCGAGCGCGTCGTTTTGGGTTGATGAGCTCTTGTATCTTTCGAACATGTGAACCGAGGACCATCGTCGTTTACTTTTCCAAGGCTGGTAGCCTGCGACTGCACACCGGTCGTCGTCGCTCCAGATCACACGATAGGTCATGAAGCTCCCAAGCATTGGCCGCGCGATTACATCTCCTTGGGGGAGGCCAGATGAATCATTGCGTTCGACACCCATCATAACCCACTGATGGTGAACTCCAACCAGACCAATCCACCCGATAACGAACGCCCATCCAAGCGCTAAACCCCGCCGAGTTCCCTTGACGAGACACCAGACCGACGTTGTCATGAGAAGACACAAAAGGACTGGTTCAACCACGGGAAACCAGCCGAGCGCCGATGGCTCGACCAGAGGTATTCCCCAGCCGGTCTCGAACCCGGTCAGGATATCAAGAAATGGATGGGTAAATGCCCCGACCCATACATGTTTCACACGAGCACTTATCGCGGTAGCACGCGTACGATGTCGCCAAAGTACCAGTGCGCCGATCGCCCCAAGCAGCACAAGTGAGTGACTCGGACCACGATGCCAGATCCGCTCTTGAACCGGACCAACCAAGGCTCCTAGCCAGGCATCTAGGTCCGGAAGCGTGCCACCGATCGCCCCCCAGACAAATGTTTGTCGCACATTGGTATCTCGGGACGATGCCACTGAAGACATACCGCCCCAGAGCGCTTGAGAGACGCTATCCATGGGTGAGAAGATGAACGATCAAGGAAATATTTGCACGAGAAAATTCCATGAAATAGCTCTTGCGCAGCCCCGGTCTATATGGTTGATGCGCGTCCCCGGTGAGAAAACGTGCTGTGTCGATTCTCCCCCTATTCCCACGAAACAGCACGTTTAAGGGCGCAATGCCCGTCCCATCGGCGCAGTGAGACCTCGGTGGGTCACCCACTTATGACTCCCCCGTCTTGGGTAGTGCCTCCCCAGCACAAAACCCACCGAGGCCGCTGCCTAGCTCCTTGAGCCTTTCCGATAAATCCGACATGGTCAGCCCCATGGTAACTCTCTCAGACATCGAGCAAGCATCTGCGCGTCTTCAGAACATCGTTCACCGGACTCCCGTTCTAACGAGCCAAGCTTTAAACGCATGGACCGGTGCCGAGCTCTTTTTAAAGTGCGAAAATTTCCAGAAGGTCGGGGCATTTAAGTACCGAGGTGCCTCAAATGCTATCACCCAATTAGACGATAAGGCCCTAGCAAAAGGCGTGTGCACTCACAGCAGTGGAAACCACGCTCAGGCTTTAGCCCTCGCGGCAAGGGGCCGAGGCGTTCCCGCCTATATCGTTATGCCCACTTCCGCGCCGAAGGTTAAGCGTGACGCCGTCATCGGATATGGTGCTACCGTGATCGACTGCGCGCCGACCCTCGAAGCTCGGGAGACGACCGCCGATGAGGTGGTTGCTCGCTACGGGGCTACCTTTATTCACCCCTACGACCACCCGGATATCATCGCGGGGCAAGGGACTGCCGCTTACGAGCTACTACAGGACTATCCCAACCTCGATGCAATCATTGCGCCAGTCGGCGGAGGAGGACTGATGTCCGGAACCGCTATCGCAGCGAAGGGAATCAATCCAGCAATCCGAGTATTCGGTGCAGAACCCAAGGGTGCCGACGATGCCTATCGTTCATTTAAAGCCGGGAAGCTCCTACTGCAGGAAGGCCCAGATACCTTCTGCGATGGACTTCTCACGAGCCTCGGTGAGCTCACTTGGCCGATAATTCGGGACAATCTGGAGGCTGTTCTCCTCGCAGACGACAACGAAATCCTCGAGGCTCTCAGGCTCATCTGGAGCAGAATGAAGATTATCATTGAACCAAGCTGCGCAACGCCAGTCGCTGCGCTGCGTAAGCACCTAGGCGCATCTAAGCTCGAAGGAAAGAAAATCGGGGTGATACTGAGTGGAGGAAATGTAGATTTAGACGCTCTACCCTGGTGATTCAGCGTTCGGGGCGACGCATTGCCTCACTAATAAAGAGCTGAAGTCGTGCGCGGTCTTCGTCCGCCATGTCGGTGAACTCAATACCGCAACCCGCTAAATCACGACCGTCTTCGTTCTCAGGGGCCAGCGCGCTGCTCTCCCGAATGAGTCGCCCAGCAGCCCAAATTGTATCGTCCGAGCCGGGAAGCCTGAGCTCGAGCCCGACCTCAGAGTCCTCGTTTTCAATAAAGCGAGGTTCAATCAGCTTGTGAAAGTATACGCCACTCATCGATATATCTTTAACCCGCACCATGTAGGGTTGGTCGTCGACGAACTTATTGATCATCATATCGACAGGAATACGGGGATGGCGTCGATACGCTTTTCGATCAGAATGAGACATGGATGCTCCTGGTAAAAGCACAGTAATTTTAATACCTTAACGGCGAAGAACGGTTTTATCCTAGGGCTCATCTGCCCAGTCGTCAAAGATTTGGCGCGTTGCATTCACCAGAGCGCTATGCAAGCGGCGAATCGGGAAGTTCCTTAAAGATCTCAACGGCCTTGACGTGTGTGTAGCGACTACATCGGTTGGAAAGCTCGGCAATTCGGTGCAAAAATCTCAGGTGATCGCCGCGCATTTCCTCAGGAGAATCAATACTTTCTCCTTTCGATGATCTAAAAATACGGCTGGCCTTGACGATTATTTTTTGAACCTCACTCGGTCTGGGCATCCAAAACGGGCTCACGAAGTAATCCCCATGAAGCTCAACCACCCTCGCCTCGACGAGTTGTTTCCGTTCCAGGGCAACAAACACCTCCAGAGCATTCTGGATTTCGAATTTCCCACCAAGGACAATATCCTCAAAGAGCGCGCTGCCATCTTTACGAAGCTTTTTGAAAAGCAGCAGCCGCAACGATGAGTCGCGAAATGCCTCGGCGTAAGCGAGCGCGTCGCTGCTGAGGTTGGTGTGCTCTCGTTCGATAAAGTAGGAGGCTGCGGACTGAGTAGTGTCTCCAATCCGAACTTTTCGATCGCAGATAAACCAGTCGAGAAAAACACCAAGCCGTGCTTCGTAATCGCTGTCTGAGTCGAAAAGGTCACCACGAAGCGTGATGAACTCCCGGCGAGCGACCCTGAGGCTATCAGCGAGATCAGCGCTCGATGCGAAGGAATGAAACGCATCCACAACCGACGTAAGCATAAACTCAGGCCTCGAAAACGATACGGCCGGCATGCATCGTGAGCTTCACTTGCCCCTGTAATTCCTGCTCCCAAAGATGGGAGTTCTGACTCCGGCTGCGGTTTGTCTTTTCCTGAAGACTCCACTTTGCGAAAGGATGAAAGACCGTAATGTTGGCTGAACTGCCTGGGGTCAGATTTCCCAGGTCTGGTCGACCGAGAATCTTCGCTGGGCCACTCGTCCAGAGTGCGACCAGTCTCGCAACTGGCCATCCTTCTCTCAACCAGAGCTCCACCGACCTGCTAAGTGCAGTCTGAAGGCCAATTCGCCCCGGCAGAGCTTCGGAGAATGGATTGTCTTTCTCAAGCGGTCCTTGAGGCCAATGATCCGAACAGAGGGCATCTAAGGTTCCTTGAATCGCAGCATTTCGAAGTGCCTCCCGATCCTGTTCGCCTCTTAAAGGCGGCTCAAGTCGAGCATCGGGAGAATAGTCGGCGACCGACTCTTCGGTCTCTATGAGGTGATCTACGGTAGTGAAGAACGAAACATTGGCCGCTCCGCGTCCTTTGGCACGCACAATGTCGTCAACCGAATCGCCCGACGAGATTGGGCCGAAAGCGATATTCGCCCCTACATGCTCAGCCAAACGGATATCCCGTGCCACCATGGTGGATTCTGCCGCCGAGGGAATCCCATTGAGGCCGAGTCGGGTCGAAAGTGCGCTTTCATTCATGACACCGTGAAGCGCTAGCCGCTGCTCAACGGGACGGATCAAAGTCATCAATTCGAACTGAGAGGCATATTCTAGACCATTGAGCATTAAGCGAGGGTCGCTCACCGAGCGACGGCCCGTCGAGAGAGCGACAGCACCTGAGCGCTTCATGGTTGCCATTTCCGCAAGCGCTTCATGTGCGAGGCCTTCCGAAAACGCCCCCAAGGGCAAGATACTGCAGCGGTCAGAGGTAGAGCCAAGCGTGATGAGCTGCCGCACCAACTCCGCACAATCAATGACGGGTTTGGTCTGAGGAGAAGGCGCAAGCGCGGTAAATCCACCCGCGACCGCAGCCCGCGTCGCGGTATCAATCGTCTCGAGATACTCAAATCCTGGTTCACCTAAACGAGGACCCAAATCGATCAAACCAGGCAAGATCCAAGCGCCATTTGCATTGACTTCACGCGCACCGTCGTCGGCCTCGATTTCGCCGCCGACTTCAAGAATCTTTCCGTCTTCAACCAAGAGGTCACCGGTCTCATCACGCTGAGAAGCCGGGTCAATGATTCTTCCACCTCGAAAAAGAATTCTCACAGCGCATCTCCTCCCAGAATCAAATAAAGAATTGCGGCGCGGACTGCGACGCCATTCTCAACTTGATCCAGAATCACACTTCGTTCGCTATTTACCAGGTCGTTGCTGAGTTCTATGCCACGGTTCACCGGACCGGGATGGAGCAAAATTGCATCAGAATGGGTCCGCTGTAGGCGATGCCGGTTGATGCCAAATTCAATCGCATATTCCTGAAGTGAAGGCAGAAAACCGGAGTTCATTCGCTCACGCTGAAGCCGAAGCGCCATGACCACATGGGCCCCTTCCAGCGCCTGCTCAACCGAATCGCAGACCTCACAGCCGTAGGCCGCCGCAACCTCCCGAGGCAATAAGGTCTTTGGACCGGCAAGCCGCACATTCATACCAAGCTTACGCATTGCAATGAGGTTAGAGCGTGCAACCCTTGAGTGCTTAATATCCCCGACGATCGCGACATCTAAATTGTCCAATTTGGGAAATTTCTCTCGAATCGTCGAAAGGTCAAGGAGAGCCTGTGTTGGATGCTCATGCTGACCATCACCGGCGTTGATAATTTTGGCTTTGATCCGTCCCGCTAGATAATGCGGTGCACCGCTCTCGTGGTGCCGTAGAACAACTGCATCGGCTTGCATGGCATCCAAAGTTTGAGCCGTATCAAGTAATGATTCGCCTTTTGATACAGACGATCCACTCGCAGAAATATTAACGGCATCCGCCGATAGACGCTTACCGGCGAGCTCGAAACTTACCCTGGTTCGAGTACTGGCTTCGAAGAAAGCATTTAAGATGGTCCGTCCACGCAGAGATGGCACCTTCTTAATCCTGCGCTTTGAAACTTCCTTGAAAGCTCGCGCGGTATCCAAAATACGGTAGATATCGTC